>SDWK01000585.1 GCA_004195335.1 Shewanella sp. | reverse complement strand
AGATGTGTATAAGAGACAGGAGCAAAACCTAGCGCTTCATTTTGGTCACTGCTTACCTGATGATGAGCAATTCGATACCGTCATTATTTATTATCCTAAAGCGAAAGCCCTTGCTTCATACCTGCTAAACTTGGCTGGAGTTCATCTGAAGCATAATGGACAACTTGTGGTGGTCGGCGAAAATAAGGGTGGCATCCGCTCAATCGTCAAACAGATACCTAATTACTTCGATACTCCATTCAAACAGGACAGTGCAAGGCACTGCTTGCTCTATGTGAGTGAACTTATAGAGAAAGCTCCTCAGATTAAACTCTCGGACTGGGTGAGTAATTATCAACTTAAAACGCCCCAAGGCGAAATAACAATTTGTAATCTCGTTGGGGTATTTAGTGAAAAGCATTTAGACGAAGGGACAAAACTGCTCCTGTCTCACTTACCGAAGATGTCTGGCCGAGTGTTAGATTTTGGTTGTGGAGCCGGCGTTATAGCGGCAGCCTTACTTAAAGCACAGCCTGAGCTAAAAATTGAATGTGTCGATACCAATGCAATGGCCATTGAATCTTGCAAACTCACCCTAGCAGCCAATAACTTGACTGCTCTCACCTATCCTTCAGATGGATTGGTTCAAACAAAGGGGCTTTTTAATGGCATCATCTCTAACCCTCCCTTTCATGATGGCTTGAAAAGTACCACTGAGATTGCCAAAGATTTTGTAAAAGATAGTGTGCAAAAGCTAGAAAAAGGCGGCGTTTGGCATATTGTTGCTAATAGGCACCTTCCATATAGCGATTCAATTTCTACCCATTTCAAGCAGGTCAACGTCTCTGCAGAGAACAACAGATACAAAGTTTATACCAATAAAATCAACCGCTAAAAAATAATTCACAGACTAATACGCGGCATTCAATAACAATGCCGCCTCCCCTCTAAAATCGATTAAAAAATGCGTCAGTTCAAATCTTAATGATGTCACACACTTTTCAAGCAGTTAGGACTTCATAGGTCAAACTTTATGCTGTTATACTCGGATAGTAGAAAAGAAGAAAAAAATAATAACTATTCATTGCATTGGAATTAACTATGTTGGACCCAGAACTCGTTGAACTAAGTGCTGACAATCTTTTTGTCGAATTAAGAATCACTCCTAACACTCATGGTCCCGTCACTGAGGAAGCTATTCTTGCGCTTCTATCACTCCCCGAATTTGAACAGATTTTTCCTTTAGAAAACATTATTCAGAAGGCTGTTATTGAGATAAACCAAGTCTGTGGTCAGGATGATGGTCAATTCGAACTCTTTTTCAAAATTGCGGAACGCCGTAATGGAACAATAGAGATAGAGATAAGCGATGATAAGATGGAATCCGAGATGCAACTTACCGCAGCTTGGGGAGGCAAGGAAGTTACCATCCAGGATATCTTAAAGGCATTGAAAGCAAACAATGTCTGTATGGGGCTCAGTAAAGTAAAAATTCAGACTCTTCTCAAGCAGCTCTCCCAACTTAAACCGGGAAAGACCTGCCGTAGCGTTATCGCAACAGGAAAACCCTCTTCAAACGGTAACAACGCACTCATTGAAAGAAAAGTTCCACTTGCCCGGGAACGCCTACTCCAACCGCAGGAAAATGAAGACGGCACCGTGGACATGCGTAACTTAGGCGCAGTTATCATGGTAAAACCCGGCGATCTACTCATGGAAAAAACTCCCGCTACAGCTGGGGCAGAAGGTTATAACATCCATGGAGAGATACTGGTCCCAATACCCGGTAAAGATACCTCTTTCTCGCCTGGAGATGGTACCGAATTATCAGAATCAAACCCTAACCTGTTACTCGCCGCAGTCCCGGGACAACCCGTTGAAATAAAGTCGGGTATGCAGGTTGACGATGTACTCAATATCAAAGACGTCGACGTCGGTTATGGAAATGTCGAGTTTAAAGGCAGCATCCTAATCACGGGTGACGTTCACGAAGGGATGATTGTAAAGAGTAGTGGTGATATCACCGTCATCGGCTTTGTCGATTCAGCCTCTCTTTACGCCGACGGCGATGTTATTGTCAGTAAAGGGATTATTGGTAGACAACTCAAAGAAAAAGAGCTCTCCACTAAGATCAAAGCCAAAGGGCAAATATGTGCCCAATTTATCCAGTACTCAGATCTGGAAGCCGAAGGCGAGATCTTAGTGACAAAACAGTTACTACACAGTCATACCCGAACGAAGCAAAGACTAACTGTAAGCGATCCTAATAAGCGCAGAGGAGATCTGGTTGGCGGTGTAGTCGAAGCCACTAAAGGGTTAAGGGCCGTGATTATTGGTGCAACTGCAGGGACTAAGACAGAAGTTTTCTGCGCCATGGAGCAGGGGAACTTGAAGAACAACATGAAAGAGCTGGACCAAGCAGTTAAAGCCATGGTGGTTGCTAAGTTAGATATTGAAGCTCGTCTTAAAAAGCTACCACCAAAAAGTGAATGGCAAAATGACGAGATGATGGTTGAGCAAGTTAATATGATGATTGAAGAGAAGAACCGCATCACAGAGGAATGCGCGAAAGAGGAGCTCGAATATGAGCTGATTAAACAAGAGGTTGAGAGTTATTATCAAGATAACCGCATAGAGGTCCATAAGCATATCTTCGCCAATGTCGAACTGCATATCGGACAAGCCTTTAACCGAACCCAACGTGAGCATGGAGCCTGTATCGTATCCAATGAAAATCAAGAGATTAAATTCGATTACAGCAACCGCAGTTAACTACACTTCCGCGAGGTGGTGCACAAGCACCAACCTCTCGGCCTTTTTGACACTCTTCATCAACGCAAAAATACATTCTTCCCCCACAGATAAAATATAGTCGATAACTAACTGTCACACCTCTCGCTTCACCTAACCTTTCCATGCATAATCTCCCCAGAAATACACATGCTGGTTGAAGTTAAGAGATTATTTGTGGAACTACTGAGAATTGATTGTTTAGGAAAAGAGCTGAGACTGGAAGGCTCTATGGCAGGCTGGCAACAGCTTTTTTGGGGAGACACCTTAGTCTCAGTAAAACAAGCGAGTGCCGATAATGAAGGGCTTAAAATCCACAATTTTGAGCTAACGAGCCAGGTTCAACAACACAACAGAGCATCAAACTCTGAAGTTTCCCCCCAAGATGAAGAACATGCGACCTCAACCAGCATTAAGGTAAGCTTAGAGATCGACCTGCTGTGGCAACCTTTTAATATCGATTATCGACTCATTAACGGTGAAACCGTTATCGCAACTGGGAGCCGAAACAGTAAAGATATCGAGCGCCAGATTCCGGTAAAACCAATACAAACAAAAAAACAGTTCAGCGTAGTCGGACTGGCATCTCTTGGTTTTAAGTTACTTAAGAGTGCCAAAGTCATCAAAGTCGTGTTAGCCGGCGCCAGCATCGCAGCTTACTCTTGGCTATTCTCATTCCAGTTTGCACTCGCACTTATCGCTTGTCTGGTGTTCCATGAATATGGCCATATTCGGGCGATGAAGTATTTTGGAATGAAAACGAAAGGGATCTACCTTATCCCCTTTATGGGAGGCTTAGCCCTCAGCGATGAGAAAATAAATACCCGATGGCAAGACGTGGTGATCTCGATAATGGGACCCAGTTTTGGCTTACTGATGTCCATCATCTCTTTGCTGGCCTACTGGGTAACTGGTAATGTATTTTTTGCCGGACTTGCGGCATTTAATGCACTACTAAACCTGTTTAATCTATTACCCATTCTCCCCCTCGATGGCGGCCATATACTCAAGAGTATCAGCTTCTCCATGAACAGTATCCTGGGACTCGGGGCTTGTATTGCAGGTGCTGCTATCGGGGTATACCTCAGTTACACTCTGGGCTTAGCGCTATTAGGTTTCTTACTGCTAATTGGCAGTTTAGAGATCGTTTTTGAGTGGAAAGCACGTCACCAGAGCCACCTCTTACCTTTAGACAGATACGGGCAAATATTCTCAACCCTATGGTATTTCCTAACGGTAGGCGCTTTGATAGCAATCATCTGGTACCTGGCGGGTTCGGGTGACGATATGCTTGGGTTACCATTAAAAATATTACAAAGTTAGAGGCATAATTATGGGCGTGAATCATCACGCCCAACTCGCTAAAAACCAAGCCACGACTCAAATCTGACACTCCATGTTTGCTGCCATCCATATCATATGGTAATAAATAACAAAGGAATTACTTTGTAGCAAACATGAATATTGAACGGTTAGATTATCACTCTTTAATTGTATTCGAATCCGTGAGCCGTCATTTGAACGCCGGCTTAGTCGCCAACGAGTTAGGCATGAGTATTTCGTCGGTAAGTCGACATCTCGGTATATTAAGAGACATCTTTAAAGACGTACTATTTATTCGTCGAGCTCAGGGATTTGTATTAACTGATAAAGCGATACAGGTTTTACCCTGTGTTAAGCAACTTCTACATGGTTATCAGGTTCTCCAGCACAACCATACTCAATTCAATCCCCTAACCGCTAAGGGGCATTTTAAGATCTATGCCTATAACGAATTTACCTACGTGATAAATAAAGTCATCAATGAATTCGTGTTACCAAAAGCTCCAAATTTAACATTCGAGATTAGAACCTTATCCAGCGACTGTAGCCGAGCCATCGAACACGGTGAAATCGATTTTGCCGTGGTATACGAAAATTTTAAAGAGCATAAAATCATCAGTGAAATGCTCTCCCCCACTGAGGAGTTGTTTTTAATCGCCAAGACTGGTCATCCCGTTTTCGACGATGAACTTACTGTCGATAACCTATGTCAGTATGGTTATTTTGCATTGGATAATTTTAATGACCTCTGCTCCCCAATACTGGAGCAGATAGCGAGAAAGCAGGGAAAGAGTCTTCAAATAATTGGTGCTACAGATAATATCGCCGCATTGAGTCGTCATATTATCGATACAAATTCAATTTCGATGAGCTGTAATGTCTTTACTCGTGAATACTATGACTTAATTCCAAATATACAAACTTGCACCCTACCCCATGATCTTACCGAACAACTACTTGGTATGATCAACGTAGGCCGTAGGGTAGGAAACTATCTAATTTACTCTGAAATTAATCAATCAGCGACTCACCACTGGCTCAAGCAGCAACTGTTTAACAACATTAGAGATGAATGGTACCTGGCGCTGAAGTCTTAAACCGGCGAATGCTGGCTTTATAAAAAAATCCTCTACTTATCCTTTAATCAGATAAATAGAGGCTATAGGGTAAAAGGTGTTGAAGAGCCGACAGAATGGGGGGGGAACAACGTCTCCGCCAGCTAAGCGCACAACAACTCACTCCTCAATGTAAAAAAAGATGAATATTCACTCACTAATCCGAGTTCGGTTAAATAAACACAGCTCAGGCCAACCTCATTACCATTATCAATAACGAGGGGCCTAGCGTTTAATCAATCACTTTTATACTTTCTTGAGCCCTACGGGAACACCATGCCTCGCCGTCGAACCGAAGGTTCTATCGCGATAAAGACTCGCTCCTTTACGCGTTGGGTCGACTACGTTAAACGCATTGGGGCAGATCCCTGTACCGCGCTCTTTAATCCCCGGACGTACCATACCATCCACCTCAACGGCACTGGCACCGAATGCGGTATGGCCATAACCCATACCGACGACTATAGTGCTTCGAGCAACCGTTTTATCCGCCTGAACGATCCCTTCTAAATATTTGCCCTTAGGTGAAAGAACCTGAGCCTTATCGCCAGATTTCAGGTTATATTTAGCTGCATCATCCTGATGTAACTGAATATAGTTTGTATCTCCTAATGCTGTGATGCGAGGCAGGGACACTGAATAGGGGCTACGCAGATGCAACTTAAAGGTTGAGAAGTTAAACGGATAGTCTTTCTCATTCCAGTGATCTCGAACCGCTGAACCATCCCAGAAACGGTCTACATCATATACAGGCTGACCATCATTGAACTCACCCGTATAGGAGTCCTTTACTCTGGCTAATGATTCGTTATAGATCTGAAACTGAGTATCCATCCGCATCGCCGCGTTGAAAAACTCGCCTTCATAACGCTCATCGACACGCTCATAACGTCCACCACGAGTCAGCATGAATGCCGTTGGTCCAACCTCTTGCGGCTTCAAGCGTGCTTCGAACATAGGTAAAGCACGATCGACACTGGTGAACTTAATGTCCTCCTCCGTCGGCGTGGGTAATACGGTGCCAGTATGTGCGATGTTAGCAAACAGAGGCACATAGAAATCAGCCGGCGTATTCAGCGGGTAAGGCTTACCCTGAGCATCAGTAAATGCGTTGTCGCCAAACCCCTTTAAGCCGATCGCTTTACTGACGTCAATGATGAACTGCTCCATATTGGCATGCTCACCTTTGGCGGTTTTAGCGGTGCGCGCTTCGACAACCGGAACACAAGCCACATCACCAATATATTCGCTGCCCCACATACGTGAACTTGCCCATGCCTCATATTGAAGCGTATCCGGGACAATATAATCTGCGAAAACATTGGTTTCGTTGATATAAGGGTCGAGCGCAATGATCAAGCCCAGTTGCTTAGGATCTTTGATGGAGTCTTCAACCTGATCCTGCAGACCTGAGCAACCGTAAATTGGGTTAGTTGACCAAGTGATCCACGCCTTAAAGTTGAACGGGTTTTTATTGGCATGGGCGACCAGTAATTCGCCACTGTTATCTTGCACAAAGGTATTGTTCCATGCCTCGTTTGCCGGGTATGGATTAAGCCCTTGTGCCACTTTCTGCTGATATTCATGGCTCTGTTCATAATCACCGGAACGTTCGGCATTAAATCCGATCACCTCAGTATGTTCAAAGTCCATTAAGTTATACAGGGGGCCGTCATAGATGTCATACATGGCGGCATATCCCACCCCGCCCATATGCATCATGCCGCCCTTGGCATTGTGCGCGCCGACCATAGTCGCCAGCATAATCATCGCAAAGGCAAACTGACCGCCATCGGTAGCGTTACAGCCAGTATTGGTTTCAATAGAGACACTGCGACCATGGGAGGTAAACTCCTTGGCCAGCTCTTCTATCTTGGCTACGGGGATCTCACAGCGTTTTGATAAATCATGCATGGAGTGGCTGTTGACGCGTTGCTTGAGCAGCGAAAATGCCGTTTCAACCTGCACTTGTGAACCATCGCCTAGGGTTACGCTGTCATTATAGAATAGTGTTGCCGCCAGCTCACTATCACCAGTGACCAGTTTGCCGGTTTGCTTATCTATCACCATCTTCACTTCCGCGTCGCCTAATCCACAGGCCTCTGCAGTCAAAAACTGGTTATAAAGAGGGTGTTTCTTATCTTTTACTACCAGGTAGGTGGCGTTGGTATAATTCATCTCACCAACGGCATCGGCACTTGCCTGGCTGGGCGCCTCCAGATAAGGCCTGCGGTACCGCTCATGATTTATGATGTACTGCAGCATAGCGAACATTAACGCGGTGTCACCACCGGATTTGATCGGTAGCCACTCACCATTTGTGGTATCGGTTTCTGAGGTTAATGAGCGCAGAATGGGATCGATGACGACATATTTAAAGTCAGTACGATCGCTACGCGCCTTAGATAAACGACGAGAGCCTACATTTAGACCATTACCACTGGTCCCAGGGTTAGTGCCGATAAAAATAGCAAACTTTGACTCTTCATAATCGGCTTGAGGCAGCGCCATCTCATCGACAGCGTCGAAGCAACCTAAGGCACAGCCCGCAACTTGTTGGTGGCCACAGTAAGAGTCCTTGGTACCGATATTGGGTGTACCCCATGCCTCGGCAACAAAACGGTGCATAAAATCGGCCCGCGCGCCCTGTTCAGATGACGTTGAAACCAGTAACTGGTTTTTTACCGGACCAAAATCAGGATAAGCCGGATTGGCTAATGCCGGGTTAGCGTGAATCGCCTTCAAACCTTCGACATGACCCTCACCGAAGAGATCACCTCCATCAACGACCTCTTGCAGCAATTGTTCATACGAAATGGTTTGCCACTTGTTTTCACCACGATTACCGACACGTTTCATACAAGAGGTAATTCGGTGTTTATCATCAAATGCATCGGGAACCGCATTACCACGACCACAAAGGGTTGCCCGATTGCTTTGGCTCAGACCACTGGCCGCAGAGAGCTGGAACATGGCATCTTTAGGCGATGTTTCCATTGTCATTGGTTGACCGGCGTTATTGGTCAAGGTGTAAGGGTTACCCACTGCGCGTAACACCTTGTCGGTCTTATTATCGATACTCAGCCGCGCACCACAGACATTGAAGCAACCATAACACTTGGAAAACGCGAAGCGCTGATCCTGGTTTTCAATCATCTTATTGTCCGCATCGAAGCGATACTCTGGCGTTAATGAAGTGGGTGCATATTTATTAATATCTGCGTCACTTGTTTTACTACGAGCCGAACTCATAACTTGGGTACTTGCTGCACCTGCTGTCATCACTGCGGCGACCGATCCCGCCTTTAAAAAATTTCTACGATCCATGATGCTACCTCTGCCACAATTGAGGAGAATGTATACTGAACGCGGTGTTGCTCTCTTCTTGCGTTAAGCCAATATAAAAAACATTAGGTGAAGTCTGTTTGCTCGCCTGCAGCACCATAGGGTTACTCTGGCTCAGCAGCTTGGATATTTCACTATTAACATCGTTAATATCACCAAAGACACGTGCACCACCGGTACAGGTCTCGACACACGCTGGCAGCAAACCTCTGGAGGTACGCTGAATGCAGAAGTTACACTTATCTACAGTTCCCGTTGTCGAGTTCGTGAAACGAACCCCACCGTATGGACACGCCTGGATACAGTAGTTGCACCCTATGCAAAGCGTTGAATCCACGACGACAATGCCATCTTCTTCACGCTTGAATGTCGCGCCTGTCGGACAAACAGACACGCATGAGGGGTCCTCACAGTTATTACACATGATTGGCAGGTTGAATGCGTACTGCTTGTCACCAATTTCCGCACTGGTTTGAATCACCTGGGTGCGATGTTCATCGGGTTTGGTACCATTTTCCATGCCACAGGAGACAACACAGGCTTTACAGCCATTGCATCGGCTAAGATCGATCACCATGGCCAGACGCTTTTTACCTTGTTGACGAATGGCTGCAATCGCGTTGCCCGCAGGCATAAACATCACCCCAGTTGTAGCAATTGCACCGCCAGCCAATAGTTTGAGGGCTCTTCTTCTATCTAGCATCGTAGACTCCTAATAATACTGACCTGCGAGTAAAACCGAATAGCGCAAGCAAAATGCACCAATTAATATCAACACAGCTAACAGATACTCTTTGCTATGAGACGCCGCGGTCTTGCCAATGATTGACGTTACGTTCAGCAATAACGGAATAATTAATCCGATTAAAACGGCACCTATCCACCAAATAGCACCGGCATCACTTGAAATAGAAAGCAGGTTGTCTACTCCATTGAATATACTGATGTTACGAATCGAGTAGGCGAACACACACACGGTAAGTAACTCGAGCGCCAACAATGCAGAATCTGATTTAGCGAAGGAATGATTGACATCGGTTATCTTGAGACGGGTTTTGACCATCAGCACCACTGCGGCGCCACAAGAGAGGGCCGACAATAAAAATATCACCACCAGAATACTGTTTGACCAAACCAAGTTATGGCTGATATCACCAATAAGTAATGCGGTATATGAAGCAACGCAGATAGCCAAGATCACATTAATCGTTGCAAATAATCGGCTATAGCCAGGCTGATTAGCTTTCACTCTAAATGAGAGGCAAAAGAACAATGCAAAGATAATCGCTAAAGTCAGCAACCAAGTACCGATGCTCATCATAGAGCTTGGCTCAAACGTCATAAACAGGCGATAGAAACGGAAGAATTTACTCATATCACCATGAGCAATCCCGTATTGAAATGAGGTGAGATCGAATACGATCATTCCCGTACCAATAATTAATAACAGCGTACCCACAATGGCACTTATTTTTGCCGTATCTAAGTGATGAGGCACTTGAATTTTATTAGATAGCACGAGACAACCACTAATAAAAAGTGCTCCGGCTCCTGCTCCGGCTAAAAACAGATAGGCAGCGACTAACAACCCCCAATGAACTTCGTGCATATATATCCCTTATTATAATATTTATACCTTTATTGACGATTTCTTATCCATACCAAACCGGCAACCAAAGGAAAGTACAATTAATCAAGACCGGTTTTAAATTATTAAATTAAAACCTGACCGTTGACAAAATAATACATAACATTAATAAAAACTAAAACAGCACTAAGTCACACAAAGTTATCAAATATAAATTCAATTTATTATATTTGACTCCACCCATGTTTAATACATTTCGAGAAACACATTTCTCGAAATACAATAAAATCACGGTAAAAACAAAAAGCCATGAAGATCAACGCAATAGAAGCG
>SDWK01000629.1 GCA_004195335.1 Shewanella sp. | reverse complement strand
CTCTTCCTTTTTTTATAAGTCACCACATATCAGATATGGAAATGGCTACCTCAGAAATTGGGGTAGCCATTCTTGCTTTGCAGCATTTGCAGGAAACCGCCAACCGGCCCATTCAGAAGGCCATAGTTTCGGTTGGAACAACTTCCGAGACTATTTCAGCAGACAACAAATCTCTGGCCGCAAAAGAGTTAGCCCTTGTCTTGGATTGCAGAACCGGCTGGCGATCGACTGGTAAGTATTTTTTGACATAAAATACGACCACTCAGCCATAAAAACAGAGGACAATTTAAAATGTGGTCTTTTGGTGACTTAGCAGGGGAAATTGCTACGCTATAAATATGAAAATCACTGCCGATCTTTTCCATGCCTACCTCAAGTGCCCCACCAAATGCTTTCTCAAAGCTATCGGAGAAGTCCCGTCCGACAACACATACGCCGATTGGGTTCTGGCTCAGGGGGAGCATTACCGAAAAGACAGAATAAAACAGCTCAGAGAAGAGCACAAAAGTGATGAATGTGCCCTTGGGGAACTAGGCGCTAATAGCATAAAAAAAGCAAAGTGGAGATTTGCTGTGAACTTCGTAGCAAGGACCACGAAGATTGAGACAACTATACACGCCGTGGAGCGAATCCCCTCAAAAGGGAAAGGACAACCAACTCAGTTCAACCCTATCCGATTCGTTTTTTTTAACAAAATCAATAAGCATGACAAGCTTCTGCTGGCATTTGATGCGCTCTCCATGCTCAAAATTTTTGGTCAAAAGGCTCGGCTAGGAAAAATAATTCACGGTGATAACTTCAGCACTCGAAAAGTTCAACTCCCGACGCTGATAAGTGAGGCGGTTAAGGTTACCGACAAGATCACCGTTTTACTTTCCAACGATTCGCCCCCGGACCTTGTTTTGAACCGACATTGCATCGAATGTGGATTTCAGGTGAGGTGTAGGTCTCATGCTATTGAAAAAGACGATCTCAGTCTGCTGGCGAGGATGACGGAAAAGGAGCGAAAGAGATTCAATAACAAAGGTATTTTTACTGTTACCCAGCTCTCCTACACTTTTCGTCCCCGGCGGCGGCCCAAGAATTTGGTAGACAAAAGCGAGAAGTATCACCATTCGCTAACAGCTCGTGCGATTAGAGAGGACAAAATCCACGTTGTCGGCCACCCGGAACTGAGGATTGAGGGGACCACTATCTGTTTGGATGTCGAAAACCTTCCGGATGAGGACTTCTATTATTTGATCGGACTTCGGATTCAGGCTACTGGGCGTGTCGTGCAACACAGCTATTGGGCTGATACGGTAGAAGACGAGAGAAATATTTGGGAGAGCTTCCTCGATATCCTATCAAAAATCGAAAACCCGACCTTGGTCCATTATGGCAGTTTTGAAAAGACTTTCTTCAAAAAGATGTGTGATCGATACGGTTATCCGTTTGAAGGGTCAGCAGTGGCCAAAGCGATAGGGTCTTCTGTAAATCTGCTGTCTCTGATTTTTGCACAAATTTATTTCCCCACTTTTTCAAACGGGCTAAAGGATATCGCCCGGTATCTAGGTTTTCAATGGACTGATACTCAGGCGTCGGGAACACAGGTGATTGCATGGAGACATGAGTGGGAAAATTTTAGATCGCCGTCTATGAAGCAGGCGCTTATCATTTACAACTCTCAGGACTGTGAGGCCCTAGAATTGCTCACGAAAAAAGTTACTGAATTGGTGTATCCGTCGAATGATGTAGCAACTAGGTTGCAGGGCGAATTTGTGCATTCAGATAAACTTAAGCGAGAACACCTTTATGGTTTTGGGCGCAATACCTTTGTCCTTCCAGAACTTGACGAAATTAATCAGGCTGCATACTGGGATTATCAGCGTGAGCGGATCTACGTAAAGACCAATACCCGGTTGAAACAGTCTATGAAGTCGCCATCTGGCGCGAGAAAGTGCGTACCGCCGAATAAGACGATCATGTGCCGCCGTCCGAATTTTTGCTCTAAATGTAACTCAAAAAAGTTTTATAAACACAATAAAGCTAGTAGGACCATCTTCGATCTTAAATTCATGTCGTACGGGATAAAGAGATGGGTCGTCTGTTACAAAGCCCACCGATACAAATGTGAGGACTGTGGTGCTACCTTCTTTCCCGGAGGCAGATTCTGGCCACCCAGCATGAGTAAATATGGCACTGAGCTTGTAGCTTATGCCCTGTACCAAAACATAGAACTGCGACTACCACAGGGCACAATAGATCGAAGCTTGAATAAACTTTTCGGTTTACAACTTGGGATTGGAGTTACAAGGCGCTTTAAAACAAACGCTGGAAAGACATATAAACAGACTTTAAATTTGTTGATCAAAAGGCTAAGTGATGGCCAGTTAATTCACGCCGATGAAACGAAAGTGAGCGTCAGGGGAATTGAGGGAATTGTTTGGGTCTTTACGAGCATGGAGGAAGTTGTCTACGTCTATAGTGCGACCAGAGAGGGAGAAGTTCCGCATTCTTTTCTGAAAGAGTTCAAGGGCGTTTTGGTATCCGATTTTTATGCAGCCTACGATGGAATCGAATGCCCCCAACAGAAATGTATAATCCATCTTATTCGAGATATGAACGATGCAGTCTTGAAGCATCCCTACGACGAAGACCTAAAAGGGCTCGTGAAGGATTTTGCCACCTTGGTTAAGCCAATAGTAGGGACGGTCGATCGCTATGGCCTTAAGGCACATTTCTTAAAAAAGCATTTGGTATTCGTTGATCGCTTCTACCGGCGGACGGCAAAAGCTGATTACCAAAGCGACGCAGCAGTGAAATTCAAACAAAGATTTGATAAGAATCGAGAGACGCTATTTACGTTTTTAAAATACGATGGAGTTCCGTGGAATAACAACAATGCTGAGCATGCGGTGAAGGCTTTTGCTATGCTCAGGCACATTATCGGGGGCGTCACGTCAGAGAATGGACTCCGGGACTACTTGGTTCTTCTCAGCATTTGCCAAACATGTAAATACCAAGGCTTGGACTTCCTTGCTTTTTTGCGCTCAGGAGAGAAGGATATCTTGGTCTATGCTGATTCAAAACGGCGGAGATTGCAGGGATAATCTCTTAAGGGATAATTCGGGGTCAGCCTGTTTCCCATAA
>SDWK01000627.1 GCA_004195335.1 Shewanella sp. | reverse complement strand
GCATCCACCTGCCCCTGCGTCTTGGAACCCACATTGAGGGTCCGGTAATAGCAGGTTCTGTAGCCCATAAAGGATTGGATAATGTCGAAGAACGCCTGATCCCCCGGGCGATACATGCGGTCGGTAAAGTTGTGCGGATGGGGGTTACAGCGCTCGCCTGATACTGCATTCACCGCCTCGACATCATCCGAACCATTGTCGTACAGGAATTTATTGATCAGCCCGACCATCTCGTTCTCGCGGACACCCGGTTTCAGCGCCTCAGACAATTGGTGGTATGCACCGTCGACCATCGCTGCGGCCATGTTGAGCAGAATAATCTCATCCATGCTCTTTATTTCGCGTGCATCCAGCATCACCTGCTGAGCGTCGACAACGTTAATACCTTCCGCCTGAAGCGCAAAGAACATCGGTGGCTCCATCACATCCACACCCAGCGGCATATCTGCGACACCTTCAAATCGCATCAGATCGGCAATCTGCTTGGCGGCTTTTTTAAACAAACCCGCTTCCTCGCCGACGGAGCCACGAAGCCCCAGCATCCCCCCTTCGACGCGGGTTGGATCCAGCCAAGGCATGTGCTGACGGTGATGAGCCGCAGCAGAACCAAAATCCCACAAGTAGGGTTCCGAGTTACCGGTGAACAGCGTATAGCGGCAGATCTTGTCACGGGACCATTCGCCGATGACGCTACTGGTCAGATAACGAATGTTATTGTTGTCGAAGCACAGAATCGCCCCAAGGCTCGATTTCGCCAATGCTTGGCGCGCTCTTGCAGTGCGGTACGTATGCAAGCGACGAAAATTGACCCGCTCTTCAAAATCCACCGCGGTCCTGCCGGGCGCAGGAATCGGACGGTCCCAATCCCAGTGGGGATTAACATCATCAGGCATGATGATTTTTGGTTCTGTTGGCATCACAATTCCCATAACTTCACCTCTCGACATTGATTATTGTTCTTGCGGCAGCGCAATCGTTTGCATTTCTGCCGAATAAAAAGCCCCGTTTACCTAATACTGAGGGGGGCAAGGCCGGACTTTGCCGGCAACAAACCTGTAACTAAAATTCGTGAACGCTGTATCCCCCGATCAGACAACGCATTGAAGCGCTAATCATTAACAGGGACAACTGCTCAGTGCAATCGATTGCACCATAGTCTCCAAGGACTGTCAAGTAAACAAGAAAACATTCCTCTTTCGTGCAGAGCTATTAGGGGGAGCTCCCTGCAATTAATGCTAACAACAGCGTCTAAAAGTTGCTAACTCCACCCTAACTTGGACAGAACCCTCTGCCGATCTCTAAGAGCCAGATAGGACGTTGACGCGGCAAATAAAACAGCGAGAGTCCACCATTAAATCCATGCAGATCACAACGAAGTGTGCCGGCATCATAGACAACGCGGCTAACAATGCGGCAGAAAAAGTCAGCCGGTCAAAATCCTGGTCTTTTGATACTTTCGATATTTTCTTTCGTGACTGCCTTAAGGTTGATAAAGTTGTAAAAAGGAACCTCCTCTCCTCGCGCTATTTTAACCGCAGCACTCAATGCCGCCCTCGCATCTTCTTTAGGAGACTGGCGTACAGATCCATATATTTCGCCTTGTTTTATAAGGTCATACCCTTCACCAAATAACGTAGCTGATGTAATGACAATATTTTTTGATTTAATATTACCCTTCAATGCTTCGATAGCCCCGATCGCCATATTATCGTCACCAGCATAGATCCCATCAAAATCTTTATGCCGGTTTAATAGCCTTTCAGCAGCAGCCTTAGCTTTCTCGCGGCTCCAATATCCGGAGACAGAATCGATTATTTCAATGTTAATACTGGGGTCTTCTTCCTGCTGCTTATTTAATTCATACTCAAATCCCAAAGACCTCTCCCGCGCTGTCGCATATCCAGGAAACCCCTGTATTTCAACAATTTTGCCTTTTCCTTTTAGTGCGTCTATCATTATTCTGGCTGCAACACGACCTTCCATAAAATTGTTTGGACCTGTATAAGCTCTAATAAACTCAAGACCAGACATATCAATGGTTGTATTGGTTAGCATAACGGGGATCGAGGCGAGCCTAGCCTCTTTCAAAACAGGAATGAGTTTTTTTGAATGAGCAGGCCAAAGAATAATCACATCAACCTTGTTTTTGATCAACTCCCTAATTTGTCTTATTTGATTATCAACACTCCCCTCTGCATCATGTTCTGTTATTTTAGCCCCTAAAATATTGGACGACTCAATAAATGTTTCTCTGTAGACCCGTTGATAACTATCCGTCCCCCAATAAAAGCCAGCGATACCAAAGTGCATTGCATTAGTTTCACTTTTAATACTTATCGGTTTCACACCACTTCCTTTAAACACCTCTGTCGAGCTGACCTCATACTGCCCAGCTTTTTTACGGTATTGCTCATCTAGGTTTTCATTGGCAGAATAATAGCCATGTTCATTGAGGATTTTCTGCACCTTCCCATTTGAAACCATGGCATCCATACCTTTCTTAAAAGACTCCCTTATCTCTTTTTCCCGCAACCCACCAAAGCCAATATAGAATTCAGAAGATATCTGAAGGGGCGGGCTCAATGTCTTTATATTTTCTGAAACGACAGAATTCTTAAATAAATAATTGATTGTCATCTTATCCATCAACGCCAATTGCACTCTTCCCCTAAGAAGAAGATCAATCTGTTGAACAATAGAATCAACATATATTTTTTTGATTTTTGGTTCATTATCAAACCCTTTCATATATGAATATCCACGAACAACAACAACCTCATGATTGAACAGAGAATCAAAATGTCCATTCCAAGAGGTTGTGGATCCTTTTCTTGAAACTAGAAATAGCGGTGGGGTTTTCAATATCAAATGACCAGAATCAGAACCTGATATTTTGTCTATATCGTCATGACTTATCGGTAGAACCGCGTCCATTACCCCTCTTGATACATAAAGTTTTGCCCGCTCCCAGGGAACATCGTGAAATTTGACCTCTTTGCCAACGACGGAAAAAGCCTCACTGACGATCTTGTTTAATATGCCACCGCCCGCACCATCTACGTCGGTATAAGGAGGCAAGGATGCTGTCGCAATGTTCACCCGGTTTTCAGCATGATCAGAGGCTAAAACAAA
>SDWK01000366.1 GCA_004195335.1 Shewanella sp. | reverse complement strand
AAAACTCCCAAGACAAGTGAGATTTACCCAAAAACAGATATGACACAAATATTGAGACCCGCCTTTCAGTAAAAAACGCCCCTCTCAGAACTTTCAAGTCCTGAGATGAGCAACCTCTCCCGACGAAATTCAATCCCAAAAGTAAAAGTTTGATTTTCGGTTTTTGACAAATCGATGTTTGCTTTTAATCCTAAGGTGCAGCAAGACCTACTACAGTACAGCTACAGGAATCGAAACCTCTCATAATACCTATGTAGACTTATTACTCTCATCGAGGACTTTTCTGATGACTGTAGCTAACTGTTCAATGTCCATAGGCTTCGTACAGAACTCGCGGATACCAAGCCTCCTGGCCTCTTGTTTGGAAACCTTGGCACTGTGACCGCTACAAATGATGATGGGAATGTCTACCCTGACTTTCAGTAATTCACACGACAACTCAGTCCCGGACAATTCCGGCATAGTCTGATCGGTAAAGACCAGATCGAACGAATTCGGGGTTTTCTTGAAAATTTCGAGGGCATCAATCGCGCTTGTTAAACTGGTTACTTTGTACCCCAGGCTTTCCAGTAGTTCACTACAAGTGGAAACAATACTCTCTTCGTCATCGACAAGTAGGATTCTTTCGCCGCCAGTCGGTAATGATGCCATTGTGCGTGTCTCAGGTCGTCCTTCAGACCCTTTGATGACTGGAAAATAGAGGTTGAAAGCAGTTCCTTGGCCCAGGGTACTTTCAACAGTGACAAAACCGCCGTGTTGCTCGACGATGCCATGAGCCACCGACAGCCCCATGCCAGTCCCTTCGCCAACCCGCTTGGTTGTGAAGAAGGGATCAAAGATCTTGTCCATGGTTTCCTTGGCCATGCCGGTACCGGTGTCGCTGATCGTGAGTCTTGCATATCTGCCCGGCAGACAACTGGCTGTTGAGGAGAGGGCTTCAACTCCAACCGCCACTTCTTTCAGGTTGATTTTTAATAGCCCCTTCTCACCCATTGCATGCACTGCGTTGGCACAGACGTTGATTATGATCTGCTGAAGCTGAGTTGCGTCTGCATTGATGGTAATCGCTAAGCTGCTGAATGATGACATGATCTCAACTGTCGTCGGAATCGTTGAACGCAATAACTTTATGGTGTCAGCAACATGTGTGATGAGATCAACTGGGGCGAGCTCAGGCTTTTCTCTCCGGCTGAAGGCAAGGATCTGCTTGACGAGATCTATTGCCCGGCTGGTTGCTGATTGTATATGTTCGATATTTTCATCTACTGGGGCTGCTTTTTTGAGCTTATGTTGTATGAGATTCAGATTCCCAATGATAATCGCTAACAAGTTATTAAAATCGTGGGCAATTCCGCCTGCCATGATGCCGATAGCTTCCATCTTTTGCGCTTGGCGGAGTTGTGTTTCCATCTTTATGCGATTGGTAATGTCAATCATGCTAAAAACGACAACCCCCCCTGACACCATTCTGCTATATTCAACAGTGTGCTTCAAACCTCTCTTGCAGATTATTTCGCGGTGGATAGGTTCAATTTTATGCCCTTCTTTTTTCCCCTTAGTATCAATCTCTAGCCAGCTGTTTTGTACCTCATTTCGATAAGTGGCATCTGGAAAAGCCGTCAACCACCACTCATCCAGGGTAGAGATATCCGCCACGGTATACCCATAGAGTTCTGTAAACCGATTATTAAAAGAGAGTGTATTGTCATGCAGATTGACCGTTGCCATGGGGATTGGAGCGTTGGCAAAAATATGCTTTCGCGCCTCTTCTGCCTGTCTGCGCTTTTGAATATAGTAAATAAGGGCCAGAATGACGGCAAGGAGTGTCAACACAAAGCAGGACACCATCCAGATGATTTCTTTATACTCGTCATAGACGGAGAAGGGACGGTTGAGAATAACACTGCCAGCCGGCAAAGAATTTTCGTCAATGTTAAATTGTTTTATCGCATTGTAATCAAATAGATAAACCATCGGACTGCCACTAACAGGCAGGTTTTCGATGTTTTCACCACGCAAGACTTTAAGAGCCATCTCTGCTGCGGCCTTCCCCTGATAGTTAGGACTAGTGACTTTCCCACCAACCACCCCCTGTCCAACGACATCCCAGATACAATAGGTTGGTCGGCTACTACTCTCGACAGCTATTCGGACACTCTCTTTACTTGAGATCGATTTGCCTTCCGGGGTACGCAGATAGATAGCCCAGAGGGCCAGCGTGTCATTCTGGAGCTGGCCCAGTCGCTGTTTGAGATCCTCCATGCCAAGATTATCCAGGTAGTTAATCTCAATACGCTCAGCAAAGCCCGGCTGCGCTTTCTCTACCAGATTCTTGAATGCCTTACCGGAAACGGTGGCATCGGTAATAACGGCAATTTTTTTGGTCTCGGGATGAAGCCTGAGCATGAGGTTAAATGTTGCAGGGACATCATAGGATTCGAAAACCCCGGTAAAAGACCTATGTCCGGCGATCCGCGAAGGCTGAAAATCATTGATTCCGCAAAAAAAGACGGGCGTACCGGGGAAAATTTCATCCCGGTAGGTCAAAAGAAAGTTAAGAGCGTGGTCGTCGGAAGAGATAATGGCGTCAAACTTGCTGAAACGATACTTGTGAGCATAGAAACTACGGAGTTTAGCAAAGTGCTCCTGATCAGAGCTTCGCTTCGTGTCCATGTAGTCTACGAAAAGCTCGATATCCTCTTCATCGTCGAATACCGATCTTATGCCCTGCATGATTCTATCGGTCCAGTGGAATCCATCGTGGTAAGCATTGAGGACTAATACCCGTTTAATATTCGATTGGGCAATTGTGTGGGTGGGCACAAGGACAACTGCCAGAAGCAGAGCGATGCATAATAGATGCTTAAAACTCATGCCGCCCTATGACCTCCTTCATCAATAGGATTTCAATACGTGACTGAACTACGGAATCAAATGGTCCATTAAAGTATTACCAGAAACGTGGTAAATATTTTACGTTAGGTCATTCTGCCTTACTTTGAGGGGCTCTCTTGCTAACATGAATTTTGGGCACGGGCTGACTGACCGACAACCACCGCAGCAGGAGATCCGTCTCAAGACTCCTGCTAAGCGAGATTGCTAAAACCCTTGAATGTGGCTCAACCAAACGATGCCTGC
>SDWK01000362.1 GCA_004195335.1 Shewanella sp. | reverse complement strand
GTCACTGCCAATATGGGATTTGCATTGGTCTTTCATAGTTTTGCCATCCTTCCCCTTGCGAGCTTGATATCAGATGGTGGCGTTTTCCGGTTCTTCTTGATAAAGCCGTGAAGAAGAACAATTTTGTCGTCTTTTATACAAAACAAAACCCGAGCAATTCGCTTATCGAGGTCCGTTCTTACTTCACACAGTCCGCCCCCCATCAGCCTCACCACCGGCATCCCTATCGGCCAACCCCATTGAACAATCTTTATGTCCTCGCCAATCAGTTTTTTGTCGGCAGAGTCGAGAGCTCGCAGCCAGTCTCGGACCGGTTCGTTCCCGCTTGGCTGGCAAAAAAATCTCACTTTCAATGGGTGATCTGTTTGCCTAGCTAATAGTACCAATTTCGATACGGATGTCAATAGACCCCCTCTCCTTTTTTGCTAACCCTTTTTTCTCCTCTACTGAGCCCACGAAACAAAACCCTATGCCGTCATGGCTGTGTGTCTGCCACGCAACGGGTCCATAGTGGGAAGTCGGTCACCCCTCCCGCTGTCATGATGCCGCCTGCATCAAAATCCACCACTCTCGCCACACCATCAACTGGCGCATCATCGGTCCAGTAAACATCAATTGCACACTCGAACTCCCGGTAGATGTACGGGTCTATCGAGTCTCGGCTCTTATCTATCAAGCCATACAGTTCGTCAATCGTAGGCAAGCGCCAAACCCGCCCCTCCGTACCCAGCGAGCTGCAGTAGGCATCAGCCTCCACCCATGTCAATTCCTGGCCGATCAACTGTTCCCAGGTCAACCCGGTCTGACTGTCGGTGACCGTTGTGCCTGTTGACTCAAAGCGAGGGGGTTCTGTAATTGGTGGTGTTTGATAAAAGTAGGGACACTTCCCATATTTTTGAGTACGAAGACGCTTGATTTTGCCGCTGGCAACTTGCCAACTTGCAGGCCCGACCCCGGCACGCAATGGAGTTTTGGTTTGCGTGGCATGAAGAAAGGTTAGGGGAGAATCTCCGATTGTCAAACCTGACCCCTATGCCTTTCTCGAAGCCAAGCCTGTCAATTGAGATCCTGAATCTTGTGCGCCGGATTCTTCGTTTGGTGTTGCCGGTAGTGACTGTAAGGCGTTTTTTCCACTCAAGTCGGTCGATATGTGCAACTACCCTTAGATCGCCGTCGTCATCGCGCTCAACCTCCAGGTCGCCGTCGAGGAAGGAATCAATGGCTTCATCCGCGCCTCTCCGGGCGCCGATGAAATACCACTTGAGCGCAAGACGTTCCATTTCGTCTTTAAGTTCATCAGCCGCATCTTCTGGGTAGTAGGTATCTTCGTCGAGAAGACCTTCTTCTTTGAACTTCTTGAGGGTGTGCCTGATGCCAATTACCCGATGCTCACTCTTTGTTTTCTCAATGTCTCTTGGCATAAGCAATTCTCTCCAGTCTTGTTGTTCTTTTTCACGTTATATTGGTCAAACTAAGCTGGCTGCGGTACAACGGCCCGACCTGGACAAATGTTTAAATGTCAAACCTGACCCCCAAGACTTTTCCGGCCCGACCTGGACAAATGTTGTCGAGGAAAGCCGCTGTTCGCTCAGACCGCCTTGTGTCCTTGAGTGCTTTGGTTAGAGCTTTTCTATAGATTGTTAAATGCTTCGATGATTTCAGATATTTGAGAGCTGTTTGAAAATGAATGCAGGACGCTGCCTTGCATTGATTTTTTTTTGATTTCTATAGTTTGTTCTTCATGGTTGTATGAAAATGCGTACCGCTCACCGCCGAATTTCACCCAAATGGCATTTGCCATGTTACCTTCTCGGGTAAAGACTTCTATTGGATCGTTGTCTTTTTTCCAAATTATTGCACCAGCTAGAGCCAGAGCGATTTCATTTACTTTGCCCGCGTGATGTTCCGCTCTTTCCATCACACCTGAAATGTATTTCTGTAAAATTGCAATATCAGTAATGGATTGCGCCATAATTACATTCCTTTGTTTTTGGTATATGGCTGGGGTTGTTCTCAGCTAACTCAACTTTGTTGTGATAGTCAAACAAGTCAATAACGACCCCCCACCTACAGATGGAAACGGTGAATGGGCAAGAATGTTTAAATGTCAAACCTGGCCTGCAAGACTCATTTGTATTTCTTACTTTAGATTATTGATTCTCATTTCTTCGTACTGACAATCGTCGCAATATAAACCACCAAATTCAAATTCATTTAAGTATGCGCTAGGTAAGTCTCTGGTCGAAATTTCCGCGTTACAATCATGCTTTTCGCACTTTGGAGTGAGTAATGGGTCAATATGTTTTTCAAAAACGTCAATTTGTTTTTGAGACAATTGTTCAATTGACCTATCGGCAACTATCCGTTTTGAGATCCCTAAGGATACGTCGTGTTGAATCTGCTCATTTTTAATTAGTGCAGAAAGTGCATTGATGAAAATTTCAGTTTCTTCTTCTTGTTCCATGAATCTTTTTGTGAACGACATATTTCCTCCATGTAATAGTTTGTTGCAAGTATTGTGTATATGGCTGGGGCTGTTCTCAACTAGCTCAACTTTGTCGAGATAGTCAAACAAGTCAAGAACGTACCCATGGAAACGGAGAATGGGCAAGAATGTTTAAATGTCAAACCTGACCCGCATTATGTGTACGCATTATGTGTAATCTCAATGCTTTTTAAGGTGGCTAGGTACATCACCTGCCGATTTTGGCCAGCCGAGAATATACATCCCTGAACAATCGTAATCCGGTGGATTCTTACAGAAGCACAACAACCTAGCGCCTTCATTTAAGATACGGTTGGCTTCGTCGACATTTTCAGTCTCAAATAAGAATTCTACGTCATGGTATATTTCTTTTATTTTTGATTCATCTATTTGCACATTCACCTCCTTGGCGCGTGGGGCGCTAACATGTATTTTACGGCACCGCTTCTCCGGGGGATGGTTGCAGCCTTTATATTTTGCAAGGAATCCCGTAAGCGGAGGGGCAAAAATGCCACGAAGCTAATCAATAGATCACCTTAACGATTTACTGTCAACCACGTCCATCTTGTCCACCTCGTAAATGACTTTTCCCTCGCATGGCCCGACAATCGGGCCATGTCTATTTTTACCCTCCCAGAAATCGAAGAGCAGATCAC
>SDWK01000359.1 GCA_004195335.1 Shewanella sp. | reverse complement strand
TATCTGAATAGTTGATAGAGTGGATATTTCATTTGAATTCGAAATGCTTTTAGCAATATGCGACAATAAGTAGCTGAACTGCAGACCACTTAATTCGCTATAGTAAATTATTCCGCTAGAATTTCTGGTAGGGAATATCCTTCTGTCGCCCGTCCCTGACCTATCAGGGTTCAGATAGAACCCGTCCAGAACTTCCGTGCCATCTGCGGCGGCCAACCTCAGGTCCGAGAGTTTGGGCAGGGCCCGCAATATTTCCGTAAAGGTCGCGGCAAGCTCATCCTTTTGCCCACTGTTCCCCATGGAAAATGCGTATCTGCTGGGAAGCATCATTGTCGACTGAATATTATAAATATCAGTTGCGCTTTCCACATTTATATTGCCAAGTTTAGGGCTGACATGCGAGGTCCAAAGACTGTCAATCTCTACGATTACAGGTTCTGTCTGCAGAATTTCCCTGAAGGTTACCTGTTGAGGTACGCTTTCTGTGACTCCATCACTAACAACCAACTCTACTGTATAATCCCCGCTAATATCTGCAACGAAGGAAGTGGATTGAGAGATGGGCTGACCCAGGGTCGCCAAACTGCCATCTGGTGCCGAAATCATTGCCCAGCGATAGGTAGAGGGGGAGCCGCTGGGGGTGCTGCTTGCGCTCCCTTCCAGAGTGACCAGAGCTGCCGCAGGAGTTCGGTTAACGGCAATTACGGCTGTAGGCTCATCAGGGACGACTGTTATATCTGTTGCGGAAACGGTGCTGTCATTAATCCCGTCACTTACTATGAGCTCGACTTCGTATAGACCAGGTCGGTCTGGTGTAAAAGTTGACATTTGGCCTGTAGGGTTGCTTAATGTTGTGGTGCTTGCAACGGGTTGAGAGGTCAGTGACCAGAAATATGTGAGGGGCGTGCCTTCCAGGTCCAGACTGTTGCTCCCGTCCAGAGTCACGACTGCGCCTGAAGAGACTAACTGCCTAATGCCTGCGTCGGCGGTGGGAGGACGGTTGATAAAGGGTGTTAAATCGAGCAGGTCGGCCTGAAGACCTAGGGTTCCATAATAACTTTGCAGGTTACTGGGTGCCACGACCGAGTTGACCTTTTTAGCAGCAGATCGCATTTGCTCCATAGCGACCGAATTATCCACTATGCCATTGTCGGTAAAGTCCTCCACTATTTGGTCTGTAAACTCATTTACGTTGGCAGAGGCCTGGAGAAAAACACTGGAGACGAACAACAAGAACGCATTGTTCTTACCTGTAACTGCCAGGTCCATACTGGAAAACCCAGTGGGGCATTCGGCCAAGTCCAGAAAGTTGAACAATTCACAGACATCTTTCTCGGCCTCGATCACCGCCTCATTAAAAGTCAGCCCCGATTCTACATGGGTATTAATTCGCCCCCTTGATAAGTGAGTCAGGAGATTAATGTTTATCGCTGAAGAATCGGAAAGATCGCCAATCCCACTGATAGTAATAGGACTGGTTGCTAACCCATCGTTTGGTACGTCAACAATGATCGGGGCAGGAGGTTGGTCAGTTTCAACTTCACCCCCAATAATCGGGCTGGTTATCAGGGTTTCAGCCACCTCATCGTAGTAGGCACCGGTTCCATAGATAGCTACATATGGAGAACTCATAGCAAGGCTGATCTCGAATCTGCCAGTGTTGTCGATACTACTGGTCCTGAATTCCTTTCCTGTCGGGATTAGGTTTTCATTCAGTTCCAATATGACAATATCGGCACCTTTTACAAATGGCCCTTTTTGCAGGTTTCCTGTTACTTGATACTGAGTGTGGTCATCAACGATGGGAGGGGGGGGCTCGCTAGGCACAATGGGCTGTTGCAAATCACCATCGCCATTACCGCAGCCTTGGATCGTGAAAAAAAAACAGAAACAAAGCGTGAGAAATCTCAATTTCCCACTCGTCAAAACATGCATTTTGCGTACCATTATACAGTCCCACCCCGCCTAGATCGTTTTCAGTGGCTGGTAATCAGACTTTCTGGTGGCCATCCACTGCACCCGAGTATGTAACTGACTTTACTGGGTCAACCTTTCTGGAAAGCATAACAGAGTAATTTTATTTTTCAGCCTCCCTCCCCGATCTGGATCGCTTTCGCTGCATCACTAAGAGATCGAACTGGCCTCAAAGTTTCAGATACCGCTTAAAACTTTGGTATCAGCCTGAAATTATTTTACCGGTGAGGACGGCAAGAAACTTTTAAGGTCGGGAGGCTATCCAAGTCATGCACAAGAAGGGTAGTTCAGATTAACTATCAGATGCCGCATAAGTTCAGGGAGATTCACCGAGAGTTCCCAAGGTGTTCCCAACTAAGAGGGAAATGATTCTCTATAAGAATATTGCAGACCAAGAGAGGGAGGAGCAAGTTTGAAACACTGCCGCTGCTGCCGAGGACATTGCTGAATGTGTCAGATTAGGTGTCAACCATAAACAAGATAAAAGCCGACATCAAGGCAAATATTGAGCGTGGCAGTGTCTCTGGCCCTATTACGGTTGTCCCGATAGATCAACCAACGTTCAGCCTGTTCGATATCAATCAGGTCAAAATGGGCGACATGACGGAACAAGTCGTTATAGACTAGCACAATGTAAATCTTAACAATTCGCAATCCATGCGCTTTCTGCTATGATTGTCGTCACCTGACGAGGAGGACGACATGGCACCACGCTACCGAGTGACATTGACAAAAGAAGAGCGAAAAGAACTGGAAGCTATTTCAACCAAGGGGAAACGTGCCGCCCAGACCGTATTATATGCACGAGCACTGTTGCTGCTGGATGTCGGAGAGTATGATCAAAAGTGGATCGTAGCGCAGGCTGCAGAAGCATTAGGAACAACTACTCGCAGCCTGGAGCACTTAAAGAAGAGATCTGTTGAGGAAGGCCTTCATGCTGCCATCGAACGAAAAAAGCGCGAGACTGCTCCGCGAGAGATTCAATTCGGTGGAGAATTTGAAGCCAAGCTTCTGGCTTTGGCATGCTCAGAGGCCCCGGAAGGACGAGAGCGATGGACCATACGGTTATTGTAGTGGTCAAGTATTTCCGGACAGCAGGTTAAGTTTTTCTTCTGCCGCGCAGGGTGCGATACCACCATTGTTCTGATGCGGTCGGTACCAGTTGTAA
>SDWK01001052.1 GCA_004195335.1 Shewanella sp. | reverse complement strand
GTATAAGAGACAGATCAAGTACTGTCGGGGCAAAGTTAGTCATGGTTATTTGCTCAGATTCCAGAAAACGTGCCGAGGGCAGATTTGAGAAAAACACACCATACTGCTTATGCCCACCACTAACCTTTTTGTGCGTCGGGTTGGTTGTGAACTGCTTTGTATGCAGGTTCCAGTTCACCCCATAACGACTCTTCAAACAGAAAAGGATGTCCGGAAAACGCTCGAGGTAAGCCCCGGAATAGAGGTCTTCTCTGTGCTTGATCCATTCAAAAACTGGCTCACCCTGCTGCCTGACCGACTCCAGAAGTTTAATAATATCTGCTCGGGTCTGATCATAATCCTCAACAAGCTCTCGGTTGATACAGATACCACCGAAAGGATTGGTGCCAGTAAAGTCAGAGGCGTATGCCTTGTTTTTGCTGTCGCTGGTAATGTGCTTACCGGTCTTTATTTTCTTGGCATTCGGGACAAATTTGGCGACCTTGCTGATGTAATCTTCCAGATCATTTT
The DNA here is from genome assembly GCA_004195335.1 of Shewanella sp. Classification (GTDB taxonomy): domain Bacteria; phylum Pseudomonadota; class Gammaproteobacteria; order Enterobacterales; family Shewanellaceae; genus Shewanella. Next base: position 2,632 of record SDWK01001052.1, on the reverse strand, counting down.
TGTGCATAAACTCAAGAACGGCATTTTTACATTTCTCAAGGATGAGCTGCTTACTTATCAGCTTACCTTCGGCAACACTGCGAACATAACCGTGCTGACGGAGAAGTTCGTTGATATTAAAACATTCGGTACAGCGCATCCCGTGGCCGTGATCACTGATGATGATCAGACGGTCATCAGGGTTCATCGCATCAAGGTACTGGCCAACAATTTTGTCCATGGCGAGATAAAAATCCCGGATCGCACCTTCCTGCGGATTGCTGCCCGGATAGGTAGGATCGTTCTTGTCACAATAGCGCCAAAGAAAGTGCTGAATCCGGTCCATGGTAAGAAAGGTCTGAAAATACAATTCAGAAGAAGTTTTTTTCATTACCTCAATACCGAAATCAGCCTGTTCCTGGGTATCGCTAAAAGTCTTAGCGACAAATTCTTTCAGTGTATCCCGGGTCGGAAAATCAACGATTCCGCCCAAACTATCTGGAACCGGGATGCCAGCGACAGCCTCTGGGGCAGAGATCTGTATGCCGCCATCAATAAACACCGGGCCATTGATCATGACCCCGTTAACCGGCCAGACCGGATAGGCCATGAATGGATTAACCACACACACGGACTTACCTGCATCGCTGATTAAATCCCAAAAAGTCATGCCTTTAAAGGAAGACGTATCAACCTTTAGCCGATCATCCCCCTTGGCCAGATAATTAACCGACTCCAGCACCCCATGCTCCGAAGGGTCCTTACCCGTGTAACAGGTGATCCACGATGGAATGGAGTCAGGCGGAAAAACCGACTCAAAGGGTGAATAGATACCGGACGTTGCTAGTGACTTGAATACCGGAAGGTCATCGATCATCGCTTGTGCATAATCAAAATCCATCCCGTCAATGCCGAGAATAATCGTTCTGGGTGTATCAGCCATGCTCCCCCTCAAGACGTTTGAAAACCTGCCCTTTTATTGTTGCTGCCAAAGTTTCAATATCCGCCAGGCCATCAAGGTGGATCGTATTTTTACCGTCTAACGCCTGATAAAAATGACTTCTGGCTTCAAGATGGCCCAAAGACGTGCCATCCATCTTGCGCTTGTAACCCTCTTCTGGAGGCAGGTCGATAATGATGTTCAGATCAGGAAAGCGGAATTTACGAATAAAGAAATTTTCAGCAATTGAAAAACATTCTTCAGGTGATTTACCCAGATTAACGCCCTGATCAACCATAAAATCATGAACATAGCGATCAAGAACAACTACCCTTGATTTAACCTTGCGCATACCCAACAGATAGCCTAAATAATAGTCAAGTGACGCGTACCCCATCCACGCCTTGCGGAAAAAAGGATTTTTCAAAAGCTTTTTCTTGAAGGCAACCCAATCATTCTCGGTACGATCTTCTTTTTGATGACGCTCTTCACCAGATATTGGTGGCTTCTTTTTTCTTAACGACTTAAGCGCGTTGAAGATTACACGCAGAGAAGGTTCCCAGCGCAACCAGGCGTATTCGGCATTAACACCCGCATCGGTGAGCGCCTTGACGAGCTGCTTCGCCTGCGTTGTTTTGCCACAGCCATCAATTCCTGAAATATAGACATAAAATGGCGGCCCAGCTTTTCCATAAACCTTTTCAGCAATAGCAGCCCAGTTAAACGGTTTAACCTTTTGCCTGTTGTTACAATCAGACCATTGAATAGCTTCAAATGCTTGCAAGAAATTTTCAAGCGTTGAAGTAAATTGAAAATGTTCATCGGCTGTAAAAACATCAGGCAGACTGCCAAAAGGGGTGGTTACGACAGGGATGTTACATGCCATGGCTTCCAGCACCGAAAGCGGGGTTCCTATAGCACCCTGCTCATCTTTTACGGGGAAAGAATAAACATCTGCAAGATTGTAAACTTCTTCGAGGTCAGAAATATATTTATGGATGACCTTTATGTCGTTATCTAACAGAGTTTGGTGAATGAACTGATCGTTTTCAGTATTATAGGTGCTGCCCACTACTACAACTTCATAATCAGGCATGGTCTTCTTTAGCTCAATAAGCCACTCAAGATTGCGCGATGATTTGATGTGACCCACATGGAGAACAACTTTTTTGTTGTCAGAAATTCCGTATTTTTCTCGAGCAGAAATTTTCTGTTCTGGAGAGAATTCCCGGAATTTTTCATCATCAACACCAAGGGGGACGAACTCAGCCATGATCTTATGGCGGATAAGATAGTCAGCGGCCTTGGCCGACGGTGTAATGACGAGGCCTGGCCGCAAAATACGAATTACGATCAACTGAATAGTCGAATAAGTTCGGGGCTGCAAGGCATAGATAGTGATTTCCTTGCGAGTCAACAACCGAAGAATAAAGCCCCGTACAAAAGATGCTAGCGTGATGGACGCCTCTGGAATATAGAGAATTGTACTGCCGATGTGAACTCTAAGTTTTTTTATCAAGCCAAAATTGAGAAATAGCTTGTTTGCCTTTACATACTCAACTTTAAAGCCTGGATTACTCATGGAGTTAATATTTAAAGGATGACAACCCCTCAAATTACAGAGTCTACTGGCAAGGTTATAAACGGAGACCTTAGCGCCCTCATCAAATGGTTTTCGCAGGAGATCGGTGCTTTCTCTTCAAACCTGTCTCT
>SDWK01001042.1 GCA_004195335.1 Shewanella sp. | reverse complement strand
ATTGATAAAGACCTTCGGCGACAAAACCACCACCCAGCTTATAGGGATGTTGGAGGCCTTCATGGGCGAGATACCGGCCCTTTTGCGGAGACCGATGCTACTTCCGGCCTGTATATTTTGAAAGATCTACGTAATTTCGTTATGTTGCACCGTTTAGGCTGGTGCGAAAGTTGAGTTAGTATCTACTAAATCCGGATTTAGGTATGCAAACCTTCCATTCCCGCTGTCTAGAATATCGCTTATGAGTTTACAGCGATCCCCCAAGTTTACTCTGCCACGATGTAAAGCATCGATTCTTCCCAAAAAACTATTCACGTAAATCTGCCGTTCTAACTCTCCGAATGGCTTTTTTCTCAAGGTCAAATGTTCGAAGTAACGGTTGGCACATGTTCGTACATATCCCTCCCAGTGAGCATAGCTCATCGCAACAAGTGCCCTCAACAAAGCATGTTTGGAAAATTGGTCCGCTTTCCTGATAGCCGACTTCATGTCTGATAGCTCTTTCCTACGCCAAATTAAGTCGGCATCAAAAATAGAGGAAAGATCATCTTCAGTGTATGGCTTACTCACCCTTAAACCACTCTTCACCAAACGGGATCGTCCGCTGGATGCGCGTAGTGCCTCTCAAGCCAGAAGCAAAGAAACTACCTATTTCAGGGGCCTGCCAATAAGCCTCAACTCGTTGACGCACATAATCAGTAGGGTTCGCTTGCCCCTGTATGCTCGTAATATTTTTCGCGATTCCAACTGCGATACTTTCGAACGCTGCAAGTCCCACTCGACCAACAAAGTCGCCGCCCTGAAAGCGTCGAAGAGCATTTTCTCCGAAAGCTTGACTGAGGAAGTTGAACGTCGCCCTGAAAGTGTCACCAGATTGCTGAGTTTCGCCTGCAACAGCCAGCGCAACAGCGCCCTCATCAACAAACTCCTCAACGTCCAACTTTCCATCGTAAGGTACATATGTGTGAACTAGGAAACGGGTGGCATATTCCATATGCTTTTGTTTCTCTTTTTGGTCATCATTCAGATTTAGCACTTGTAGGAAAGATTCAGTCTCAGCAAGATCCCGGATAAATGTGGCGTACTGTCTGTTAACCATAATGACAATACAGTTGCGAAGCTCTTGGGCATTTGCCGAAATACCACCCGCATTTAATCTTTGGAAGAGATCGTATTTGGTTTCATTATCACTTGGCCGCTTGAGAATTTCGACGCTCAATCGACTTCGTTTGATGGCAAGTTGCTGGGGACCCTCAAAAGGATTTTGCTCCTCTACGGGGATATCAGTAATCAAATCTGACTTTTCCCAAACTGTCCTGTACAGAGAAGGCAAATATTTTGTAGCCTCCAACGCAGTAGGCACCCTCAAAGCCTCCGTAGTGGGATCCTTCAGCTCGCCCATGAATTCTAATAGCGTTGAGATTCTTTGGAGGCCATCAATCAATTCCCATTTCGAGTCTTCCCTTTCGAAAACAAAAATTGAGGGGAGCGGTATTCCCAAAAGCAGTGATTCAATTAGCTTTGATTTTTGGCCGATTTCCCACCTGAATAGCCTCTGAAAATCAGGATTGATGATAAGCTCCCCGTCTTTGTACATATTGACGATTTCGCCTATAGAGATTTGATATGCATCCGTTTTGACAAGTCGTTGAGCATCTTCTATCTCATTTTTGAGCATTCCTGGACTCCCCTATATAAATTTTTTTTTATTGAACTGCCTAGCAAATTGCGCCTGAACGAATCTGAAGATTATCGCACCTTCAAGTAAGTCACTTATATCATTAATGAGTACATAATCCCAACTCAGAAAGGAGCCCCCCTAGATGATCCACATCCGCAATCTATCCGACTGTCACCTCATCGACCACGACCCCGAACTATGGCGAGAAGTCCAAGGCTACCTCAGTGGCTGCATCTCGGAATTTACATGTGTTATTTAAGCCTCGGACGCAAGACATTGACATAACCGTTGAGAGTCTGCGAGAGCCACTGCCGCTTTTCATCGTCATCAGAAAAGTCCGAAGCTGCCCTCGAGATGGAAAATGTAAGATCTTCGCTAGTGACCGCTTTCCTAAGTTCTGCCCCTTCAGGCAACTCCGCGATAATTTCATCAGCTTGACTGCTGAGCCTTTCAATCATTTCCGTGTAGGCAGAACCACTCCCCGCTGTACTCACACCGATTCTGCCTGTCTCCCCTCCAAACCGGTAAGCTGTCAGCCATGTCTTAGGTAAAGGTAGCTGCGCGCGTACATTATTTGGATAGAACAATTTCGGTGGCTCCTGATCGGGATCATCAAAAGCCATATCCATTACAGGGGCCCACCATTCTCTATATTCAGCTTGCTTTGGGGATTCTCCGAGTTCATTCTTTACGCTACTGCTCTCGGATGTGTTGCTTGCTATGCCGTCAGACAGATCCTCTTCAAGGCTGATCGAATTAGCTCGGTCACTATCACGGACCACAACTACTGTACGCTCAATGATCTTGGTTTTCGCAATGGTACGGGGTTGAATCACCAAGCCACCATCCTCCAATCCGTACAGAGCAACTTCAACCAATCCAAACGCAAAACCTGAAGCAGCATTACGATTCAGAAGTTCTGCCATAGCCCCCACATCTTCCCTGATCCCGTCCCCAGCAATCAGCAGAAGAAACCTGCCTGAACGCATGGCGGCTGAGGTAGCATCCACAAATTGATGTTCTTCCAAATCAGGATTTCGTTCCTTTGCCAGCTCGAATGGGATATTTCCCTTTCGTCCAGTAGCAGCTGCAACTTGTCGTTGGAGATCTGAATAGGACCATCGACTTATTGCACGGGCATAATCCAGGACCTGAGCAACAACCTTCCTTCTTGCTTCTGGGTTACGCCATAACTTGCATTCTACAAGGGTCAAGCGTCCATGCGGGTTGATGTAGGCCACATCCAAAGGGCCTGCTTCAGTTCTCAACTCCCGGCACAGCGGAATTAGTGGGCCAAATGATGGATCGATCTCCCGAACCGGTAACAGCTCAGGGTTTTCCAGCAAGGTGTCGCGTAGCCATGCCTCGTTACGCCCAGAAGTTTCGCCAAAGGCCAGTCTTTCAGCACGGGCAACAGGCTTTCCCTCTTGCTCAATCAGAAAAAAATCACCGAACATTTCACGC
>SDWK01000807.1 GCA_004195335.1 Shewanella sp. | reverse complement strand
AACTGAAAGAATTCAGCTGCGTGATCGACTTCTTACACGGGCTCAGGAAGAATTGGTTCAAGATGCTGACAGTGCTGCACTTACAGAAAATTTGGCGTGGTTGTTGGAATTTCATCGACGAGAGTCCAAGCCTGTTTTCTGGCGAATGTTTGATCGTTTAGGCTTAAGCCATGTTGAGTTGTTAGATGACTTAGATTGTCTGGCGCTCTGTGAAAGAACAGAGAAGGAGCCATTTAAGCCTACACCCCGTGCCAGAAATCTTGCCTATGAATACAGTTTTGATCCGGCTCAGGAGTTTAAAGGTGCCGCCAAGCAATTTTATTTGCTGGGCGAAGAGTCTGAGGATGGAAAGTCCGCGAAGGTCACCTTTATCAAGGAAAAAAGTGATCTGGATAACGGGACTATTGTGGTGCAAGCAAAGAAGGAACCCCCTGAGAAAATTTCTTTAGTTCCCGACGAGTTCATTAGTCCGCACCCTATTCCTCAGGCGATCAATGATAGCGTGATTGAATATGATCAGGGCACCCTCAGTAAGCACCAGTCAGCAATAATAGACTTTTTGACCCGGTCCAAACCTCGATTCAAGACTGATTATCGCTTTCCTGATGGTGGTAGCGCAATAGCGCCGAGTCATGATCCCGGTATTCGCCTTTTGCAAATTACCCAGGCGGCCACACTTCTAGACAGTAGTTACCTGACGATTCAGGGGCCACCTGGAGCTGGAAAGTCATATACGGGGAAGCATATCATCGCCGAACTGGTTAAGGTAGGTGCTCGCGTGGGGATCTCCAGCAATAGTCATAAAGCTATCAATAACCTTCTGTTAAGCACTGCCGAGTATTGCAAAAATGAGAAGATTCAAGCAACCTTCGCTTGTACAAAAGACAGCGAGCCGAAATTAGCTGAATATGACGTAAATATCCTTAAGAACAACCAGCTAGCAAATCATACGCAGCCGAGCTGTGTGTTGGGTACCACCGCATGGGGATTCGCGCGTGAGGACATGGCTGGACAGCTTGACTATCTTTTTGTCGATGAAGCGGGTCAGGTGTCTGTTGCCAATCTTGTAGCTATGAGCAGATCGTCCAGCAACCTCATTTTGATGGGGGATCAAATGCAACTTGGACAACCGTCACAGGGGACTCACCCAGCGGAGAGTGGATTGTCTGTGCTTGACTATTCGCTGCATGAGACGCCGACTATTTCCGACGATATGGGAGTGTTTCTGGGTACAACCTACCGCATGCACTCTAATGTTAATCAATTTATCAGTGACCACATCTACGAAGGGAAGCTTGAAGCTCACCCAGATAATGATCAGCGCATCGTAGCCGTACCGCCGGGTTACACCGGCCCCCTTGATCAGCAAGCAGGTATAGTGTTTGTTCCCGTTGAGCATGAAGGTAATACGCAAGCTTCAGACGAAGAAGTGGCGAAAATCAAAGAGTTGGCTGAAGAGCTCCTCGGAAGAACATTTCATACAGCTAAAGCCGATCAACCGACTCGCTCAATAACCTGGGACGACATGCTGTTTGTTGCTCCATATAACCATCAGGTGAGCAAGCTCAGACAGGCCCTTGGCGAAAATGCGAAGATTGGAAGCGTGGATAAGGTTTAGGGGCAAGAGGCTCCGGTTGTATTCCTGAGCATGTGCACGAGTGATGCTAGCGAATCGCTACGTGGTTTGGAGTTCTTACTCGACAGGCATCGTATCAATGTAGCTATCTCAAGGGCACAGACATTGGCGATAGTCATAGCCAACCCGGCAATTGGCAGAGCTCAAGCATCAAGTGTAAATCAACTTACGCTCTTGAACTTATTCAATGCCCTTGTTCTTGGGTAAGCTTTGTTGGGAGAAAGCTTTCCTCAATAGGAGTCGCTACGTGTAGGTCTCGTTCCAGGTCTGCTCGAATAGTACCGAACGCCCAGCAGATGAAGAATCAAAAGCACTCCCCCGTCTAGAAGGGATGGCAACCGTTTTGCCAGTCATACCTTTTACATGGGTCTTTCCGGAAAAGAAATTTTTTCGGGGGGGGGGTAACTTCAGGCAGGAGCTCTCCGAGTCTGGGGGGCTCTTCCTGAAAACGAACGAAGTTCATCACGGAATCAGGAGGCCTACGTACCCCCCCTCCGGTTTGTAGCAGGTAGGAGCCGTATGCAACCATCAGGTTTCGACGAAGATCTTCCCCCCTGCAACAATCACGATAATATTTATCGGATTGATCGCACCCGCAAAACTCACCCTCTTTGAATTCCATGATCCTTTCATAGGGGATGTGGGCAACCTGTTTTCCGGGCCAGCGGCCCACTTCTTTGAGATGTAGGTGCCTGAATGCCCATAAGGTATAGAGGGCTAGGAGGTGGACAATGGGGTCGCCGATCCGCCATACATTGTCGCCCGTGTCGAAAGCGCATATGGAGCCGTGAGGGAAATTGGTGTGCCGAGGTCCAATCCAAACTGGGTATCGCAGGGGGGGGGCGACCCAGAACCCCCAACTCTGGATAACACGTTTCGGAGAGAAGGGGATTCCGGTCAAGAATAGTGCTTTCTGCTGCTGCCCGTGTAGCAGGGAGCTTTCAGTCAGTAACCAGAAGCCGTCCGGTTGACGCCAAATTCTGGCTCCCGGATAGGCGTCTCGCACCGCATCCAGCTCCCCTTCATACTTTACCTGTAGGTTTGGCTCGATGACCTGTGAGGGGGGATTTGATGCCCCACATCCTGCGGTTTGCCTTTCCCGTCTGGAGGCCCTTGCCCCCGCTCCGGCTTCGGGTCTACTCTGTCCTGATCTTTCATGATTCACCTCTTTCTTGCTCAGTAGTGGATTTTGTTTGGCGGGTTCACTGAGCGCTAGAATCCCGCCATTCATAACTTTGGGGTATATGTCAGAATCAAGCTGACGACCAATTTCTTTCAGCATATCTTCCCTCCCTTCCCTGATCTTAACTACATTGTGACATCATCATAATGATGATGTCAAGAGATACTTTTCATGCCTTTACTCGGCTATATTTATCATCTATCATGACAGAAAAGAAACAGTGGTTTGGCTTGGTAGGGGCTGGCTGCTATACGTTTTGCGGGTGAGAGGTATAGAAAATGCTGTCTGAACAACAATTTTTAGATATCAACAGTACACAGATTAAGCG
>SDWK01000799.1 GCA_004195335.1 Shewanella sp. | reverse complement strand
CCTGGTCGTGAAGTTTTTCTCCTATAGCCTATCACTAAAGGTGACCACGCCCGAGGATATGCTGATGTATGCGGCCTCCGTTGCGCTATTGGGAGCCGCGCTGTTTCTCACTAACAGCAAACGAGGCAACCAGAGCTAAGGGAACCTACGAACAAGTCCTCAAGCGTTTCTGCATTTGGACTTGTTGGCAGGTTCCTTAGTCAAAGTAATCATCCGGTATTAATTCGTGCATCCCATGCTGATGGAGCCATATTGGATCTGCGTTTTGTTGTATATACTCATCAACGGGAATACCGTCAATTGTAGGCTGGCGTTTAATTCGCACTTGCTTGCCATTCATAAAAACCCACTCGTAGATTTTTTGTCGTTCTTCCTTGTCCTTCTTTCTCTTTCGCTTTACAGCGGCTGAAAGCTTCTTTTTTATCTTTGCCATCAACTTTCATTCATGTAGTGCTAACACCCAAAGCTGACGTCCGTCTTTTGCGTCACCCGCCTTTACTTTCCAGACATTTTTATGACAAACCGTTGATCGTGATTTTGTTTTTCAACCACTCTGTGCAATTCAGAGATCTCCCTATTATCTATCTTTGACACATCAACAATGTAGCTTCGGTATTTCGCATGTATTTCAAGTTCCTCATTGGATATTTTAAGTATATCGAGTGTATTAAATGGCTCTTCTTCGTAACAGTCGCCTTCTAATGATACTTTGACCCCTCTTTCTTCATCATCCAGGTATTCTTCAAAAAAAAGTGTCCTATGTAAAATAAGACTCATTATCCCCTATTTTTCATTTGGTATCGCAAACGATACAATAATATCTGTTTCATCTTCTTCAAGATTAATAAAATCAACTGCATATTTCATCGTGCTCTCCTGACTCATAGCTGCCTAACGAGGCTGGAAGATTAGACTTTTTTGAAACATAATCACATCAGCCAATGCGCATCAACCTTCTCTTTACCTCGCAGCCACCGGTAACGGATGAATAGACAAAGATTGATAGTGATTTCATATCACCAGACACTCATTCCCACGAAGATGAACGCCTTAACGCATCTTTGTTGCTCAATCTGTTAAGATTGCGTACGTGATTAATGGCAATATACACCCCTCCTCCTAGCAGTGCACTATACAAACAGATCTTATGCAAAGCCTCAATACTGATCACACCAAAAAGCCCGTTACCCTCTGTCACCGGATAAAACGGCACAACATCAGAGTGCATTACGCTATCAAGTAACACATGGCTTGATGTTCCTATGAATGCGGATATAAAAGCTATCCACCAAGAAACATTAGGCTCCCACTTATGATTGCGACGCAATATAAAAAGCCCGAGCTCTGATAAATACTTTCCTGAAAGTGCTGAGACAACAGCCAGCAGCACAGCCCCAACATAGGTATGCGAGAATCCATGTAGATGACCCTCGCCGATTATCATTACCACTAAAGGCTGAATATCCATCACGACCTGAGACCAGCCGAATACCATTAAGCTAAAGCGACCCTGCAAAAGAGCCTTAACTACGACTCCTGGACCCATATGCAACGGTGTGAATGGCATGCACTCTCCGTGGAGTAGAATTTAACGCTTAATTACCGGTAGTTTTTAAGCGCGGAGCGGCGTAAAAGTTGCGAATGGAAGCCGCGTGTTTTTACGCCGGTAACGCTGTCTGCACGTTTTATTATGCACTCCCCCTCAGAACCTCATCCCTGTTTTTGATCAGCCAAATCAAAACAATTGAATACAAGTATGCAGATAACCCAAAGATTGTGAAGGCCATTGCGATATACGCATATTCATGTGAAACGGACCAGTAAAGCCAAAATGAGACTAGCGGTGCCAAGAAACCAAGAACAGCACATACGACTGAGATCAACTCGATACTTTTATATGTTCTGAATCCATAGGCCCCAAACCTCACATACCAAGGCGCTAACATCCAAGTTTGAGACTTTTTATTTATATCCATATCACGTTTACTCAGTATGCATAACGCTGTTGTCGGATAAAAATCCAGGCCAACAAAAGAAACTCCATCCGACGATCTCATCCTGCCATTTAACGTTAACGCTTGACACTCTCAATTAAAACCAAATTAAAACCAAATTAAAACTCAATCACCAAACCGCTTTAACAGCCTGCTTATCGTACTGCGCAAGCACTCTGAAGACAGATTTAGGACATTAGCACCATTCTCCCACCATCGCCCCTTTTGGTGGAGATCTTCTCGATATAGCGGCCCCTACAGGACAGCAGGCTTTGGAAACCTGCGAACGAGTCCAAATGCATTTCTGGCACTCAGACTGGTTCGCAATCAAGGCGCGACTTAGCAGGCCCTCTTGGTTATACAAGAATGGACCTGTCAAAAAGTCGCAACGCGGAGTGCGGATCCGTCTGAATGCCCCGAAGGGCAAGGCCTGAAACGCTTGGGGACTTATTCGCAGGTTCCTTAGCCTACCTCCTTGCTCGCTTGAACACTTATTCACGGTCATGTAACGCGATAAAACACACTTAAGCAATGCATAACTCCAGGTGCATTTAGGGCGTTCGTGTCACGCCTTGCCTGTCTCTTCCCACGCCCATATTCCCTGACCCGCCCTAACAGGTCAAATCCCTCAATAGCCCTAAACTTGCCTTTGCCCTCTCATTGCCATTCTCTAAATAACAGTTTAGTGCCGCGCCCAGACCAATCGAACTGGCGTTTCAATTCGCTCCATGGTCAGATACAGGGCTGACAACCGATCCATCGCTGTACGGACGCGCCTTTATGCCCCTATCCCATAATGCCAAGCCCGCATTAACCACGCTGCTGCTGACCCTGTTAGCGCTGATCGCTCTGGCCGCCAATTCGGTACTCTGCCGCTTGGCATTGACCACAGACGCCAGTGGATCATCCATCGACGCGGCCAGCTTTACCCTGATCCGCCTCGGCTCAGGGGCCTTGATGCTGATGCTGCTGTTACAACTGCGTAATCGTCGCCGTAACCAGATGAGCGCGCAGCACGCGCCCCCTCCAAAGGCGGCTACGGTTTCGCCTAAGCACGGCAGCTGGCTGGCCGCGCTCTATCTATTCGGCTACGCCATCGCTTTTTCGTACGCCTACAACAGCCTCGATACCGGCACAGGGGCTCTGATATTGTTCGGG
>SDWK01000528.1 GCA_004195335.1 Shewanella sp. | reverse complement strand
AGATGTGTATAAGAGACAGATTCACGCCAGTGCCAATCACCATTTTTGCCAATATCGATTACTCAAACCCCTTGGCTGAAGTCGAAACCGGGACCGCCACCAAGCGATATGAAAATACCTGGACCAGTGTCGGGGTTAACTACTTTCCGATCCCGGAAATTGTGCTAAAAGCCGAGGTCGGGCGTCAGCAGGTTGCCGTGTCATCGATACCCGATACCCACTTTTTCGCGCTGGGTGTCGGTTACCAGTTCTCGCTGTGATCTTTAAGGTCACACCGCGCATCAAACATGAAGTACAACATTAAGTAAAAATGGAGCTTTACATGAAATCTTTAAAATATTCGGCTATTGCCATCGCACTCGTCTCTACATTGGCAGCTTGTGGTGGTTCAGGCAGCGATGATACGACGCCTCCAATCGATGAGTCTAAGTTTGAATTTGCGGCGACTGAGATGCTTATAAATCTGACAGATGACGTGATAGTCAGCGGTTATGGCACTCTGGCGATTAAAGGTGAGGCACTGTTATTAGCCACACAGACATTGGTCAGCACTCGATCACAAGCGAACTTGCTTGCCGCTCAAGAAGCGTGGAAAGCGGCGCGTCAACCTTGGGAGCAAGGTGAATCTCATATTTTCGGGCCGGTTGACTCTTTAGGGATCGATCCACACTTAGATAGCTGGCCGTTGAATACCACAGATTTGACTACGGTCTTAGCTAATAATGCCGGTTTCGATGCCAAGACTATCAAAGGTTGGAACGACGATGTTCAGGGATTCCATACCATGGAGTACCTGCTGTTTGGTGACGGAGTCGCAGACAATGACAAAGCGATCGCCGACTTAACCACCGCCGAAAGTGATTATCTGATGGGTTTAGCGGAAGTGTTCCGTGACTACACTAAGGTGCTCGATGATGCATGGCAGCTAAGTCATGATGGGCAAAGTGGCAAGGCATATGGCGAACTGGTTAAAAATCCTGGCAGTGATGGCAACACCTTCTATAGCTCTCAGGTCGGTGTGATTCAGGAATTAGTGAATGGCATGATAGCTATCGTCGATGAAGTGGGTAACGGAAAAATTGCCGATCCATTCGGCATCTCGTTAGCGACTGCGGACACTTCAAAGGTGGAATCTCAATATTCTTGGAACTCGCTAACAGATTTTAGCGATAACATTATCGGCGTTCGTAACGTCTATCAGGGAGAGTTAACGGGTGCGAGCGATAAGCAAGGGATTGTCGATTTCGTGACCGCGGCCGATGTCATCTTAGCAGCTCGTGTTGGTAGTGAGATTGATGATGCCATCATTAAAATTCAGGCTATCTCGGGTACCAACAATATGCCTTTCCGTCAGGCGATATCAGATGCTGAAGGCCGTGTTCGGGTTCAGACTGCGGTCGATGCTCTTTCTAAGCTGCAAGCCAGCTTAAAGTCCGACGTATTGCCTTTGCTTAATGATTGGAAAGTGTAATTTCCGATTTATACGATTTTTTAAGTAAATAAATTGAAAGGGGGGCAGCGGAGCTGCCTCCCTTTTATTTATGGATACCAGTTCACTGGAGGTGGCTATCTCAAGCGAGAGATGCCGTCGCTGGAATAAAACCAGTGTGAGATAAAATGATGAAGACACACAAATACCCCAGTTTAGCATTTGCTCTATGTATCGGTTTGAGTGCCTGTGGTGGTTCGGGTGATGATACGCCAGAGCCTAAGCCGGACGAAAAAATCTACCCGGCATTTACCAATATCAGCGCCAGTGGTGGTGAGACAACGACATTTGATGCTTCAGAGTCGGGCCATGGCTTCTCGACGCCAGCGCCTAATCTGAATGACGCCAACCTGAAGCTTCATTTAGAGGGCGATGTCAGTTTTGAAACGGCATTCACCACCGCGCCAAACAGTGAACACCCGGATCTCGATGGTCTAGGCCCAGTATTTAATAATGCCGATTGTAATTCATGTCACCAGCGTGACGGCAGAAACTCGACTCCTATGGTTCCGGTTGGCAAAGATCGCATTAAATTGGGGTCTGAGGCTGGGTTATTCTTACGGATCAGTAAAGCGCCCGCCGAACCTTGTACCTTAGGCACTGAGGCGAATAACTATTGCGCCCCTATTGGGGTGCCAAATTTTGGTGGCCAACTGTTTCATCGTGGTGTACTGCAGGCCAGACCCGATTGGGAAGGCAATCTATTTGGCGGTCAGGCCGATGTGTATCTCTCCTATGAGACTAAGCAGGTTATCTATCCCGATGGCACCAGCATTACCTTGAAGAAACCGCTGTTTGATGTTGAAAACCCTTATGATGCGCCGGGTGAGACCTTAAACAGTGCCAACGTGACATCAGATCTATTACAAGATGATGTCTTAATGGGATGGCGTAATGGCTTGCCGGTATTCGGTCTGGGTTTAATTGAAGCAATTCCTCAGGCTGATATTTTGGCCTTGGTGGATATTGATGATGCCAACGCAGATAAAATATCCGGTCGGGCTAACTTTGTGTTCGATGCGGTAAAGGCTCAGGCTGGCGATCCCAATCCGATCTCTTTAGGCCGTTTTGGCTGGAAAGCCAACACGCCGAGCGTACGAGTGCAATCGTTAGGGGCACTGCGTGGCGATATCGGCATCACTAACCCACTGTTTCCCGATGAGAGCATCGTCGGTACCGCACTGCACGACAGTTACCTGACCCGAACCGGTTTTACTGATACGGGAGAAGATGAAAATGGGGCACCAGAGGCAAGCGCCGAGTTTAGTGATTCAGTGGTCTTCTATGCCGAAACTCTTGCGGTACCTGCGAGGCGTAACATTGAGAGCCTAGATGTACGTGAAGGGGCTCGATTGTTCGAACAGCTCAATTGTACTGGCTGTCACAAGGCGAGCTTCGTGACTAAGTCGGCGGGGAATATTGGTGGTTTACCTATGGCTGAGGCGCTTAAGGGACAGACTATCTATCCATTCACTGACATGCTTCTGCATGACATGGGTGATGATTTAGCCGATGGTCGCCCGGATTTTCTGGCCAATGGTAATGAGTCTGTCTCTTATACACATCT
>SDWK01000256.1 GCA_004195335.1 Shewanella sp. | reverse complement strand
CGCATTGACTCACTAAAAATCACACCATTTGGTGGTTGTTGCCTCATCTAAAATGACACTACTTATTACGGATAAGTCAGGTGATTTAGATGATAAAAATGATGAGTTTGACAGCTCGGAGGGAGTTACTGGCAAGTGTTCGCCAGAGTTACCACGAAGCAAGCTGGGCGGAAAAAGGGAAAATACTCGATGGATTCATTGCGGCGACGGATTACGAGCGAAAGTACGCTACTCGGCTGTTAAACGGTGCTGAAACACCTGCGGTACCTAAGATCAGGAATTCTGTTAAGCAGTATGATGATCAGGTGCGGCAGGCTTTGATTTCCGTCTGGTGTGCCGCCAATCAGATTTGCTCGAAGCGCCTTGTGCCCTTTATACCTCAACTGGTTGTGGCCATGGAAGAGCATGGCCATCTACGGCTACCAGCCGGTGTTCGAGCTCACTTACTTAGCATCAGTCCAGCAACAGTCGATCGCTTGCTGAGTTCGGAACGAGAGCGAACCAGGCTAGGTACCAGTACCACGCGCCGAGGAAATTTGCTAAAAGATCAAATTCAAGTACGGACATTCGCCGATTGGGATGACGTTACCCCCGGCTTTTTGGAAGCCGACCTGGTCGCTCACTGTGGCGGGAACACCAACGGAGCTTTTCTCAATACACTGGTTTTGGTCGATATATCTACGGGATGGTTGGAATGCGTGCCCTTGCTCCGGAAAAGTGCTCAAGATGTTATTGATGGATTGCGTGTTGCTGGCGATCTGTTGCCATTTCAGCTACAAGGGATAGATACTGATTGTGGTAGTGAATTCATTAATTATGACGTATTGGACTATTGCGAAGACAACAACATCACCTTTACGCGGGCGAGAACACACCGGAAAAATGATCAAGCCCATGTTGAAGAAAAAAACGGCTCGGTTGTACGTCGTCTAATTGGATATGACCGATTTGAAGGCAGGGAAGCTTGGCAAGCACTGGCCCGGCTGTATCGTGAACTGAGGACGTATGTGAACTTTTTTCAACCGTCGCTTAAGCTGTTAAAAAAAGAGCGGAAGGGAGCTAAAGTCTGGAAACGATATGACAGCGCTAAGACCCCATTTCAACGTGTCTTGCTTTCTGACCGTATCTGCCAGGAAAAGAAAGAATCGTTAATGGTTGAGTATGAGAGGCTAGACCCCGTCGCCCTACTGGCTCAGCTGGAAACGCTACAAGATGAACTGTGGAAGTATTCCTGGAATAGAAACGGTCATTCTGATGCTGATTTCGTCGTCACCGAAGAAGATGTGATTGATCAAAATAAAGCTCACCTTGTGAAACCGGTAACCACCAGTCGTTTTTACCGTTCAAGTAAAAAAGTTGATCTGCGAAGCGCCCCCCGCACTTGGCGAACTAGAACAGATCCATTTGAAAACACCTGGGATGAAATTCGGTTACGTCTGGAGCTAAAGCCAGAAACCACCGCGATCGAGATCATTTATTGGCTCATAGAAAAATATCAGTCCATATACTCTATGAGTCAAACTCGAACCCTGCAAAGAAGAATCGCTCAGTGGCGCCAAGAACAAGAAAGTCAGGAAAAGAAGTTACGGACTCTCATGATCGAATAGGACTAGGCTCACCACCGTACTTCGTTACAACTGTAGGTGTTCAGACTGTCGCTGTCTAAGGGGAAGAGCATGATGAAATTACACTCCCCTCAGCCACAGGCATTATCGTGCTACGAATACATGGACAAAGGGTTGTTCGTTGGCTTGTAAATGATGACTGTTATGGTGAGGTATACTGCTACTCAATAGTTTGATGTTTCATTGAGGCAATACGACCGGTCATCCTAATTGTCGCCGAACAGGACACCTTAATGAGAGACAATAATCGTCAATCATTGGAGTGTCATCATGGGACAGAAACGCAGCTATAAGCAATACCCGCAAGAGTTTAAAGATGAGGCCGTTGCGCTCGTAAATGAACAGGGCTATTCCGTGCCAGAGGCCGCTAAATCATTGGGCATTGCTACCAATATGCTGTATCGCTGGAAAGACAAGATAGAGCAGAGCAGACAAGGTGAGGCCCTGCCTGAGGACGAGCGATCCGAATTGCAGCGCCTGCGTAAAGAAAACAAACAGCTACGCATGGAGAAAGAGATTTTAAAAAAGGCCAGTGCCTTCTTTGCCAAAGAAATGAAGTGAAATACCCCTTCATTCAGGAAAATGCCTGCCATTATCCCGTGCGGATATTGTGTCGGGTGATGAGGGTCAGCAGATCGGCCTTCTATGCATGGAAGGCACGTCCTGCACGCATCATTACGGCAGAAGAGCTGTATCTCTACCGTAGAGCCAAGGCCTTATTTTCAGCGAGTCGTGAGAGTTTAGGTAGCCGTGAACTTGCTAAGAATTTGCGTGCTGAAGGCTTCGAGATAACCCGCTACCGTATGATGAAAATCATGCAAAAGCTCAAGTTGGTCGTTAAGCAGCGCGTGGCTTACAAGGTAACCACGAAACGTAAACACAGCGATGCTGTAGCGGATAATCTGCTGAATCAGAACTTCAACCCCACCGGTAAAGACCAGGTGTGGGCTGGCGACATCACCTACCTGAAAACAGCGGAGGGTTGGACATATCTAGCGATCGTTATGGATTTGTACTCGCGTCGCATTGTTGGTTGGGCCATAGACCAACGAATGACTACCAGCTTGATTAGCCGAGCGCTGATTAAGGCATACAATATTCGGCGGCCACCTAAAGGACTGGTCTTCCATAGTGATCGAGGGTCGCAGTACACCAGCAAACGCTATCGTGCTCTGCTTGATGGATACGGTATCCGAGCTTCAATGGGGGATGTGGGTGCGTGCTGGGACAATGCGGTCGTAGAGCGTTTTTTTGGCAGCTTGAAGCATGACTGGATATTCAAAACCCACCAGCCAAGCCGCAGCCATATGAAGCGTGATGTGGCTGCCTATATGAAATATTACAACCTGGATCGACTTCACTCATCCAATGATGATTTGTCGCCGATTCAGTATGAGAAATTAGCAAATTAAAGTGTCCGGAATTGTTGACCAGAACAATATTGAGGGCAGGGATACGCCAGACACGATTCTCTATATCCACGTTCTTCCAGGTAGCGGTAAGAGATTCGCAGACCCTCGCACCCGTGGATAGCAAG
>SDWK01000254.1 GCA_004195335.1 Shewanella sp. | reverse complement strand
TCGAAGAACAGGATGTTGGTCTTGATGCTGGTGTAGGGTGCAAACACCGAGTTGGGCAGGCGCACGATAGTGTGCAGGTTACAGTCCTCCAGCAGCTTCTGCCGAATCCGCTGTTTCACACCATCACCGGTGAGTGAGCCGTCGGGCAGCACAATGGCTGAACGACCACCGTCTTTTAGCAGGTGTATCATCAGAATCAAAAACAGGTCGGCCGATTCTTTAGTGCGGTAGGTCTGAGGGAAGTTATTCTCGTTGTTATTGGAAACCACGCCGCCAAAGGGTGGATTGGCGATGATGACATCCACTCGGTCTTTACGGGTGTACTCGCTCAGCGGGCGTTGTAGGGAGTCGCCAAACTGGATGTCTGGCGTGGTGATGTCGTGCAACACTAGGTTGGTATTAGCCAGTATGTAGGGCAGTGGCTTATATTCCCAGCCGCGTACATTCTGGCCGATGGCTTCACTCTCGGACACATTACTCGCAGAGACTTTCAGATGTTCAATCACGGAGGTTAAAAAGCCGCCGGTACCACAAGCCGGGTCGAGCACGGTTTCACCATGAACGGGGTTAACCATATCGGTCATGAATTGGGTAATTGCGCGAGGGGTATAGAACTCGCCTAGGGTACCGGCGCTTTGCAGCTCGCTCAAAAAAGTTTCGTAAATCTGACCAAACAGGTGCAGGTCTTTACTGTTATTGAAATCGATCTCGTTGAGTTTGTTGATCACCTGGCGCAGGTGAATACCGGATTTCATATAGTTGTAGTTGTTGGCGAAAACCTCGTGCACTAAAACGGCACGAGGCTTGGCTGTAGATAGGTCAATCTCGGACAAGGTCGGGAATAACGTGCGGTCAACGAACTGCAACAGTTCGTCACCAGTCATACCTTCATCATCACCAGCCCATTCGTCCCAGTGCAGCTCGGCGGGGATGGGCGAGGTGTAGTTGTCGTCCATCAATTCCAGTTCTTTGTCCTTGTCGCTGAAGATCTTCAGAAACAGCATCCAGCCCAATTGCAGGATACGCAGCTCGTCGCTGCCGGTGCCGGTGTCTTGCCGCATGATCTTGCGGGCGGATTTTACGATGCCAGATATGTTGGCCATGTTACATGTTGCTCCAATGAGATTTTTCGTAGGCACTTTGTTCTTCACGGCCCAAGGGTTGAGAGGAGCAGCCACTACGCACGAAAAAGTCTTCTCTACCCTCATGCTGAGTGAATACAGGCTTACCGCTTCTAGATATCTTGATGCGGCAAATCTTGGTGTCTTCCACTATCGGGAAGCTGATTTTGATATGCGAAATCAGGCCAGCACCGATGTGTTTCTTGATGATGTCGACAAGGTGCAGTTCGAAGCCGTCGATATTGGTCTTTGACAAGGTGGATATATCATCGGCGAGCCCCAGCATGTTCTGATTGTCATCAACACCAATGAACAGGTCACCACCTTCACAGTTCATGAAAGCGGCGATCGTTTTGGCGATAACGTACTCAAGTTTTTTGTTGATCACTTTGGTGCGCAGGTCATAACGCAGCGTGGACTTGAATTCTACGGTATCGCTTTCCCCCGCAAGAATAAGCTCCTGCACTTCTTCGTTGGCAGGTTCTTTGTGGTTAAGGTCGATACGAGATTTAAGTTCGGTATAAATCAGTTTGGCCCTAGCATTGAGAAAGATTTGATAGTCATTACTCTCAATGCCAAAACCGTCCAGGTCGATAAAATGAGTTTGCAACGTCTTATCGATTTGGCTGTTTTCGTCCTGAAAATCGCCTATGTACTGGGAAGGTGCTTTAGCACCAATCTTACGTTTATTCAGATGATCACTGACAAAGGTAATATTCACCAGGCTGTTGGAATTCAGTACGGTGTTATTTTTCAGGTAGGCCTTGGGGAAGAAATGGTGGTAATTCTTACTGCTGGCCACCTTCAGCCAGGAGTTGTCGAGAATAACCTTGCCGTTATCCTGAAAATCTTTGGGTTCCTGATAAGCCAACAAGCACAGTACTGCCTTACAGTAGCTGTTTCCGGCACTGAAGTTGGTGTCGATCAGCGACTGGGGCGAATCCAGATCCACCTTGATATCGACATAGTCCGGGCGCTGACCGCTAATAATCTGATCGATCCGCTTGATGTCCTGCGCCAGCTTCGATTCAGTAGAGCTGGAGTAGCGGAAAGATAGCGATATTCGCCAGAAAAACTCTTCCAGATACTTGCGCTGATCTGCAGCGGGCTTGTCTTTGTTCTGATAGAAAAAATAGGCAAACGGTACAAGCAGAGAGTCGTATGGCAACAGCTGCGAAACCGGGATGCGATAGGTGGTACGAAAATAATCAACACTGTCCTTCAGCGCTGAGATCACGTGGTCCCAACTATCAATGATGCTCTGCTTATCCAGTGCCAGAATGGTTTTGCGTTTGCATTCCTTGGTGCGACTTAACAGCAAAGCTAACAAGCTAAGCACCACGCTACTAGATACACCTTCGTACTTGATCTCTTTTAGTTCCTTGATGAAAGCATCCCACTTCATCTGCATATCGAACTTCTGTTGTTCGTCGTAGGTTTTGGCCGACATGATTTCGAACAGAGTCAGGGTTTGACCGCCGGTGTTGATGCGGGTGAATACTTCAATGGCGGAATCGATATCTTCCTTCCTCAACACTACTGTTGAGAATTCATAAGTTTTGAAAGCTGTAGAATAGCCGTCTATTTTTTCCAACTGATCTTCGCTGAAACGGTCAGATAGTTCCTTGGCCTTGCTGTAACTGAAGTTCAGAACATCGCATAGGGAAATGTGCTGTTCACTAATTGGTTCCTCCGTGATTACCTGCTCATCATTGTCATCGATATCCACATCAAGGTTGAGTCGGTCAGCAATGTATTGGAGAAAAAAAGACTCATTGCTGGCATGGCCTGAATCTCTGTTTATGAGGGCGTTTATGGCCGAAAAAATGACATCGACAGTTATTCCAGGGTCGACTTGCTCGTGCAATATTGCCGCCAGAGAACCTGCGTAGGTCGGAACGTACTTTTGCATTTCGACCTGCAGCAGAGTGCCGTCAAGATCGAAGATGAGTGCTTTTATCAATTGTCCAAGTTTCTATAAGCTTTTTGTCAATCTTTCAATGTCGCTTACAACATCCTCTCCCAAATGGAATGTGATAACG
>SDWK01000802.1 GCA_004195335.1 Shewanella sp. | reverse complement strand
TCATTGCTGTTCGCTGCTAATATAGCAAGCTTGATCGCAATGAATCGCCTCAATACGTTTTTACTGCGTAGGTTTGAGCCTAAATCCTTGCTGAAAGGTTTTCTGTTGATGCAGTTTATCGGTGGACTGATACTGATGGCCTCCACCTTAATTGCACCGGAGCAGTTGTATTTTATTGTTCCCGGTTTTGTTATTGCCATTGGAGCAAATGGGGGCATTATGGCGAATGCCAGTGCCTGCTTCTTGAAATACTTTGGGGATAATGCGGGGACTGCATCGGCCGTGCTCGGAGCCGTTCAGTGCGGCGTCGGTGCATCGATCAGTGCCATCGCAGCCTTCATCAGCATGGGAATGGTGCAACCTGTGATTATGGTGATGGTGCTGTCATCGACGATAGCATTGATGGGCGCTATGCTGGGTGATCGAGGTGCTGATGTTGAAGTGTGTGAAGAGCTTGTGTGAAGCGCTAGTGTGGATTTAGCGGCGATGTTTAAAGAGTGTTGTGGACTCAAACTATGAATAAAAAACCTGATCGTAAAACGGCAATGATGCAGATTATTGAACATGTCAGAGCCGATTTTCCTCTCGATGCTCCTGAAACCCAGATTTGCGGCACAACATGTGTTGGCTGTCCTAAAAAATTACTCGAGCTCGTCGATTCTGAAATGATGTATTGGGAGTCGAATATTGAAGGGGGAGAGGTGCCGAATTTAGGTGAAATTTCACGTTTTGCCAAATTATGTAAGAACGTAAGACGCGGGCTGATACGTAATGGCTTGATGGAAAAGTGACTCCATTCTTGTATGGCAAGCAGTCAAATGATCAATGTCCGCTGAAAATAATCATGAAAAAAGGCATGGCTTACAGGGTCATAGCTGGCCTGAAAATGGTCAATTACGAACCATTAAACTGTTTCTGAAAGCGGGATGGGGTGAGAAGGGTGTGTTTCTTAAAGTACTTCACGAAATTACTGGCATCTTCGAAGCCGAACTCATAGGCAAGCTGTTGAGTGGGGGAACCGTCCAGAATTAATCGCCTCTTGGCCTCCAATATCGTATGGGCGTCGATAAGTTGTTTCGCTGTCTGGCTGGTGGCCATTTTACAGATCTGATTCAGGGTCTTATAAGTGGTATGCAGTTTGTCTGCATAGAAGATCGCATCTCTTGTGCGGTGAAAGTTATGTTCGAGTAACTCGACAAAACCGGTGAATTTAGCCTGCTGATCTTTGTTTAATCTGTCATGTTGATTCTCTGGCATCACTCGGTGCAACATCAAGGATAGTGAAGAGAACAGAAACATGACGATTAACGGGTTTGATTGAGGGTGAATGAGTTCTTTATTGATTTCACTCAGTATATTCTCACTACTGCTCATGACTTCTGAGTCGGGGAAAAACACCGGCTGATAGGAGTAGGCTAAATGTGTCGGAGTGAAGTCTGCTAACCTCATATTCATCAATGCCTGATTAATAAATGCCTGGGTGAATATCAGTAACTTTCCTTTCGGCTTATGCTTAAAATCGAACGCATGAACCTGGTTTTTCTGGACGAAGATAAAGGCGCCGGATTGGTAGGGATAATTAACAAAATCGATCAGATGGGTACCTTCTCCCTCTTCGATATAAATCAGATTGTTGAAGTGAACTCTATGGGGCGTGCTTGGGTGATGAGAGTGGTTATATTCTCGCCCATAGAGCTCCTCTAAGTCGATGACCTCAATTTCACGGTTGGCCGTTTTGTCATAGTTAAAGCTAACTTCTGGGATCTTCATATAGAAAGAACAACTCCTGTAACATGCTGATTATCATGGAGGCAAGGACCTCTTTCTCTTCTGCTCAATCTCTGTCGCCGCAAAATGAGATACTTTCTTTGTAGGTGTAAGTGTTTAAGTGTTAAAGCCAACCACAAGGTAAAATACCAGTGAAAGCAACGCCACAGCCAAAGTATAGGGCAATTGAGTGGCGAAGTGATTTTCTGGCGGGCAATCGGCCGCCGTTGACGCCACTATGACCGAGTCGGAAATCGGTGAACTTTGATCGCCAAATACCGCACCGGATATTACCGCGGCAAGCGCGATAGGTACCGACAGGTCGACACCTACGGCGAGGGGGATAATAATCGGTGTCATAATGCTCACCGTTGCGCCGGAGCTGCCGGTAGAAAAAGAAATCAAGATACAGATAACAAAGATGGATGCAGGCACCAGCCATAAAGGTAACTCGCTGGAGACAAAGTCGGCTATGTATTTTCCGGTTCCGAGTTGCCCGGTTATATTACTCAATGAAAAAGCCAGCACCAGAATGATAACCGCAGGCAGTGTATGCTTCATCCCCTGTATGCACCATTGAATATATTGCTCCATCTTAACCTGACAGAGACGGAAATAGATGCCAGTGCCGATAAGAGAGATAAAGCCGCTCCAATAGATTGCCGAACTGATATCTCCCGCCAGAATATTGCCCTTGCCCGTGGTGAAACTGATGACAAAAATTGAGCCCAGTAAGATGATGATAGGCAGTAGCATTGCGCCTATGCCGGTGTTTGATTGATGACCAGACTGACTAACTGACTGACCAACTGACTGATTTTCGGACTGAGAGCCAAGAGCTGAATCGGTCTTTTTTGTGTCGCTCAACTCAGTGGCTGTGAAATCGGATTTCTTAAATGCCAATATTGGCACTAAGGCCAGTATTGCGATGCAGTAGACTTGATAAGGTAATGCCGCAAAAAGATAGGTAATTGGCTTATCGGTTAAGGTGCCATTTTCCACCTGAGCGCCGATTAAGCTGATAAGAAAAACACCCGCGCCACTGAAGGGCATCAGCCAGGCCAAGGGAGCTCCGGTACTATTGGCCACAAAGGCCAGTTTCTCTCGGGAGATATTAAATTTATTGAACAGTGGTCGACCGATCAGTCCAACCAACATCATAGAGCCAACGCCTTCCAGGCACATCAAAAATCCAAAGGCGAAGGTGATAAGTTGAGCCCTGGGCTTGGAGTTTACCAGATGGCGTTTGTGGGATATTTGATAGATAAGGGCATCGATACCGCCTGATTGCCTCATGACATTAATGATGGCGCCAATCATCAGGATAAAGATCAGGCTTTTGACCGAGCTTGATGACTGAAACGTATCGGCTATGGCATTAAAACTGTTTGCGACACCGAGTAGAA
>SDWK01000800.1 GCA_004195335.1 Shewanella sp. | reverse complement strand
CCTGATGGTTTATAGTGTCAGGAATGGAAACAATCATAACATACCGCAGGAGATCTGTCAGCAAGCAAGACATCAAGACTATCAACGAAATTATAGAGGCACATCCTGGAAAAAGCCGGCGCTTCATTTCGCAGGAAGTCTGCAGGGTTTGGGACTGGCGGCAGTCTAATGGCGTACTTAAAGATATGGTATGTCGAAGCCTGCTTCTCATTTTGGACTCAGAGGGCTTCATCAAGCTGCCTGCTCGAAAATTTACCCCACCCAACCCTCTTGCAAACCGAAAGAAACCAACCTGGGTAGAGGTTGACCAAACACCCATTCAAGCTCCACTCGGAGACCTTTTGCCTATCAAGCTTGTTTCCATTCGCAAAACTGGTTTTGAAAAAATCTTTAATGGTCTTGTCAGTGAACACCACTATCTGGGTTATACCCAACCTGTTGGAGAACATCTCAAATATATTGCTTATTCCAATGATCGTCCGATTGCTTGTCTGGCATGGGGTTCAGCGCCATGGTACATTGGAGCCAGAGATCGTTTTATTGGCTGGAGCAAAACGATCAGAGAAAACAATCTTCATCTGATCGCCAATAACCTCCGCTTTTTGATCCTGCCATGGGTTCAAGTTTCCTGTTTAGCGTCATATCTATTGGCATTGAACCGTCATTGTTTGTCACAAGATTGGCAAGATCTATACGGCCATCCCGTTTATCTGCTTGAAACCTTTGTTGACACAGAGCAATACCGGGGTACCTGTTACAAGGCGGACAATTGGATCTGTGTGGGGCAGACGACTGGTCAAGGTAAGCTCAGCAAATCGCGGCAACCCCTACTTTCCAAAAAGGCTGTTTATGTCTATCCCTTGACTAAAAACTTTCGGCGGGAGTTATGTCATGACGCATGATGAAGCATTGGCCTTGTATAATGCCGGACCGAAAATTGTGGTCAAAAGCCTGTGTGATTTAAGCAATACTATTGAATTCCATCATGAGCAGATAAAATCCCTGAAGGTCAAGATTGCCAAGCTTTCAAAGAACTCATCGAATTCCAGCAAACGACCCTCTTCTGATGACATTACAAAGCCGAATAACAAAAAGAACAAAAAAGGGGGAAAGCGTAAAATCGGAGGCCAACCGGGCCATGAGCGACATGTTCGTCCTCCCTTCACCGATGATCAGATCGACAAGACTCATCCATACATCCTAACCGGCTGTCCGGTATGTGAAGGGCAAGTCAGTATACTTGACGCGCCCCCTCGCATTATCCAGCAAATGGAACTGCTTGAAGTACCGATAATCAAAGAAGAACATCGTTCGTATCCGGTATGGTGCGAGAAATGTCAGCAAATTCATTACATGCCTTTCCCTGCTAATGTCGTCAAAGAAGGATTGTTCAAAGAGCGTTTGACAGCCCTGGTTGCCTACATGAAAAATGTCTGTCATGCATCGTTTTCCACAATCAGAAAATTTATCCGAGACGTCCTTGGAGAAAATGTTTCCCGGGGATATTTGCGAAAAGTGATCGAGAAGGTCAGTCAGTCTCTGGAAGCGCCATACAGTGAACTGCTCGATCGGTTGCCTTTCGAGCAAAGAGTAAATGTCGACGAAACCGGCCATAAGGAAAACAAAGCTAAGTTTTGGACGTGGGTTTTCAAGGCTGAACTGTATGTGTTGTTCAAAATCGACAAGTCCCGTGGATCAAAAGTTTTGATTGATGTTTTGGGTAAAGAGTTCAACGGAGTTTTGGGTTGTGATTATTTTTCGGCGTATCATAAGTATATGAAGGATTTCAACGTTACAATTCAGTTTTGCATCGCTCACTTGATTCGCGACATCCGGTTTCTAACGACTTTGCCGGATGAAGAATCAAAGGCATATGGCGAGAAACTCCTGGATGAGTTCCGAAATATGTTCAAGATTATTCATGAACGTGACTATATGATCCCAGAAGATTTCACCAATGCCCTTGAGAAGGCTAAGGAAAGAATCGTCACAGCAGCCTTGCAGGACGTCCCGAGCCGGCTGAATAAAAACGGAAAAGAAGAAAAACGGGAAGCCAAAAATATGGCCAACCGATTCCGCAAAAATGGTAAAGCATACTTTGAGTTCATCACAACTCCTGGAATAGACCCCACCAACAATGTAGCAGAACAGGCCATACGATTTATCGTAATAGATCGTCACGTAACTCAAGGTACACGTAGCATTAAAGGACGCAAAAGTTGCGAACGTTTATGGACTGTAATTGCAACATGCGCATTACAAGGCCGATCAGCATTCAATTTTATACTGCAAGCAGTTAAAGCGTACTTCAAAAATGGTCCCGCCCCATCCCTTATACCCGACACATCATAGCACCTTTGCGATAGGAAGCCATCGGAATCAGCCTATTAAATAATTTGGAGTTGATTAGATATTCCGCAACTGCGTGATCGACCTGCTACTGAATTCGAATATTCCGTGTATGTTTCGCCCGGAACAATCATAGCTGATGCGCTTATTCTCACGCTGATCATGAGAACCAGATTTCCCAAGTCGTGATCAAATGCAACAATTTCCTTTTTGTCTTCCTATAATCCAACACCCTCATCAAGGATGAAACAGTAGAAGCAGTAGTATATCTTCAAGATTTTTTCCTCCTTGATGGTAGCGATACAATATACCTTTATGTCCTCCCAATCTTCAGAGAAGGCATTTGGGTCCGTGAACGGTTACCTTTAATTTTACCGAGATGCAGATCAATTTATCTGACATTTTTTATCATAAGCTCCAACCACAATATGTTGATGGGGTAACGTCCGGCGAATGTGATTGTTAAGTGCATGCTTTATTAATGATTGTTGTTAGTTCCTTGACGAAAACCTTAGTAAGGTTACCATCTTGATCTAAATCAGGATCTAAAATTGTTATATCTATTCCTTTTGTTAACGGATGTTTTAGAATCATCTCTAATGTCACTGATAATTCTTGGTAGGTGAGACCATCAGAATTTGGGCTGTCTACAGCTGGCATAAGATCATTGTGCAGGGCATCAACATCAAGATGAACCCAGATTCCATTGAGATTTGATTCAATAACCTTTTGCAAATAGTTTCCAGCAATCGTTTCAGGGCCAATAGACCTGACGGCTGGCAGATCCCAATAGTCAATATTGGAAGACAAAATATAGTCTACATA
>SDWK01000531.1 GCA_004195335.1 Shewanella sp. | reverse complement strand
TTTAATCACAGGTGTAAGCTGTAATACAAGTTGACCGGTATCGAATCAGACCCGGCTTATAAACAGATGAATATCGACAGGAGATATTATGAAAATTCTTATAATCGGTGCGAGCGGCACCATAGGTAAAGCAGTATATGAGCGTTTGTCCGGTGAGAATGAGCTGATCACGGCCAACTATAACGGTGGTGATGTCACGGTCGATCTTGGCGACAAAGATTCGATTAAAAAAATGTTTGAACAGGTCGGTCATTTGGACGCAGTGGTGTCTGCCGCGGGTCAGGCAAACTTTGTTCCTCTGGAAGCACACAGCGATAAAGACTTTGAGCTGGCGCTGAATAATAAGCTGATGGGCCAGGTTAATTTATTAAGAGTGGGTCGCGATTACATTAATAATGGCGGTTCTATCACTCTGACATCAGGCGTGTTATCCCGTCAACCTATGCCCGGTAGTGCATCGATCAGTATGGCTAATGGAGCGCTGGAAAGCTTTGTTAAAGCAGCGGCATTGGAGCTTGAGCAGTTAAGAGTGAATGTGATTGCCCCAGCGTTCGTTAAAGAAACCATGGTGATGATGGGTATGGACCCTGAGTGGGGCATTTCAGCTGCGAACACGGCTAAAGTCTACGAATTGGCGGTTAAGGGCGACATGCATGGTCAGACTCTGGATGTGGCAGAGCATCAATAATTATTGCCGACACTTTATATCCTTCACTCATTAGACTCAGCTCACATCAGCTCATATTTACTTGCTGATTTGATGAAACTATCAGCGCAAAGTCGTAATAATTAACTAGTATTTAATGTAAATAAGAGTAGAAGCAAATGTGTCTCCTCAAGCCTGTTTTGTGGACTTTGGTGAACCGCTATATGTTTCTTGCTCAAATAAAGGTCAATTAAGCGATAAGGAATTTGTTATGGCGACTCCCCACATTAATGCTAACCCTGGAGACTTTGCTCCTACCATTCTCATGCCGGGCGATCCTCTGCGAGCCAGATATATTGCCGACACCTATCTGGAAAATGCCAAACAGGTCTGTGATGTTCGTGGCATGTTAGGTTTCACCGGGACGTACAAGGGCTGCAGGATTTCGGTTATGGGGCACGGCATGGGCATCCCCTCTTGCTGCATCTACGTCCATGAATTAATTAGCGAGTTTGCAGTGAAGAATGTCATTCGTATCGGCAGCTGCGGTGCGGTACGTGATGATGTTAATATGATGGATGTAGTGATCGCCATGGGGGCATCTACTGACTCTAAGACCAACCGGATGAGGTTTAGCGACCATGATTTTGCCGCCATCGCCGACTATCACCTGCTTGAGACCGCCGTAAACAAGGCCCGTGAGCAGAAAGTGTCGGTTCGTGTGGGAAATATTTTCTCGGCCGATCTCTTCTACACGCCTCAGCCTGAACTGTTTGCCAAAATGGAGAGCATGGGGATTATGGCGGTGGACATGGAAGCCGCGGGGATCTACGGTGTCGCCGCCGAGTTGGGTGCCAGGGCGCTCACCATACTCACGGTTTCGGATCATATTAAACGCGGCGAGAAACTTAGCTCTGAAGACAGACAAAAGTCTTTCAACGAGATGATGAGTGTCGCCTTAGAGACGGCAATCAGCATCTAGGCTTATACCGACGGGTATTCAGCGGCAGCCCATCATTCGAGGGGCTGCTGTCATCGATATCACTCTTCAGGCCACTAACCTAACTCTTCAGGCTACTATGAGAAGTCGGCCAAACACTTAAGAATACTAACGTGATCATAGTTTCATGCACCAAAAGCAGGATCCTGTTGGCGCCTTAGCGGGGCTAAGGTAAAATTTCAATACTCTCGTGTATTGCCCGTTATTGGAAAACAGCCTGTCTATGAAAAATTTCAACTTGATCCTGGTCATCGGTGCTACGGCTTCGGGTAAAACTCGCTTGGGCGTTGAGCTTGCAAGACAGCTTAATGGTGAGATCATCTCTGCCGATTCCAGACAGGTATATAAGGGGCTGGATATCGGCTCGGGCAAGGACCTTGCCGAATATGGTGAGGTACCGCATCACCTTATCGATATTGCCGAGCCCGGCAATGAATATAATGCCTTCCAATTTCAACGGGATTTCTTCGAGGCTTTTACCGATATAGAGTCTCGCAATAAGCAGCCAATTCTCGTAGGCGGTACCGGTTTATATGTCGATGCTGTGGTTTCCGGTTACGAATTCGTTCGGCTGGATAAAGATTTAGCCTTGAGGACCGAGCTGGATCTGCAGCCATTGGAACAGGTTCAAAAGCTGCTGCTGGAGCTCGATGCCGCTCAATATGAAAAAACCGATCTCACGGTAAGGCCCAGACTGTATCGCGCCATAGAAATCGCAAAAAACAAACAGACCAACCCTGAGCCTGCCAAGGCTCTTCCCGAGATCAGGCCGCTCTATTTCGGTATTCAATGGGACAGAAAGGTGCTGCGTAAGCGAATCAAAACCAGACTGAAGGAGCGCTTCGAACAGGGCATGGTCGAGGAGGTGCAAGGGCTATTGGATAACGGCGTATCACACGAACAGCTGGAATATTATGGTCTCGAGTATCGTTTTGTCAGCCAATATATCGCGGGACAAATCAGTTATGAGGAGATGTTTGAAAGGCTAAATACCGCGATCGGTCAGTACGCTAAACGTCAGGAAACCTGGTTCAGACGAATTGAGAAACATGGCGGCAAGATCCACTGGTTACAAGGCTCGGGTGACATCTACCAGCAGGCCTGTGAAGTGTTAGCTGACTTGAGTTAAGCCCCGATTAAATACTGTTGTGCAGTTTGACAGATGGCTGAATTCCCTGCTGTTTGGTAGGTTTTGAGGTTTCTATGATGTGGTATCAGAGTTGAATGGCTGGGCACTCACAACCATTTTTATCTCTCTGGGTTTAACCATTAAAAAATCAATGAGTGATAAAAACAGTAAGAAAAATGCCAGTCACTATCAGTGACTGGCATTGTCTTTTGGCGATTGTTAGAAACCTACTTCCTTGTGAATTGTTCCAATTTTCGTGGCCCGCGCGTCATAGTCATCTGCATGACAGCCAGAGCAGCTGTCGTAGGCACGAAGCCAAGGCTTCATGTACTCGCCGTCTGCAGAGAAGTGTCTTGGGTCGTCCTTTGCCCCCTCGAGATCGATCTTGAACAGGTGAGATT
>SDWK01000529.1 GCA_004195335.1 Shewanella sp. | reverse complement strand
ATGTCATATCGAAAAAGAATGTGGCCACCAGTTTGTCATATTCGTGTTGGGATTTTTCAGGATGCTCTGCGGCTGACAATGCGATTCCGGTTGCAGTAGACGATGAAGTTACTTCCACTGGAAAAGCAATGTACATAAATGTTGCTCAAAATGACCTTGATGATGACGGCGACCTGCTCAAGGTTAATTCAGTCACTCCCGCTCAGCATGGGATTGCTGAAATAGTGGGTAATTCCATTCAATATACACCAACGATAGATTTTGAAGGTGAAGATGTTTTCCAATATGAGCTAATTGACCTTCATCCAAAAAATAATATTTGGAAGGGCGGTTCTGCATTCGGCACGGTACGCGTATTAGTGAAACCTAACCATGAACCAGTCGCGAATGCAGATACTTATCATGTTCCTGAAGGCATCGCGACCTATTTTAAAGTCTTGGACAATGATTTAGACATAGATGGAGACGGATTATATATTTCATCTTACTCTGAGGCTATGCACGGAACCATTATCAATTATGGTAATCAATTGGGGTATACACCAGTTCAGGGCTATGTTGGTGCTGATAGCTTTACATATACAATTATGGACTTTGATGTAGCTACTAATGTGACCAAAGGTGGAGCGGCGACTTCGCAGGTATCTATTGAGGTTGGAAATCTTATTAATGATGATCCTATTGCGACGAATGATAGTTACTCATTAACACCGGGTATTCAATCTGTACTAGATGTCCTTCAGAATGATTCAGATTTAGACAATGACTCTTTGAGAATAAGCGGTTATTCAATACCCGGTAAAGGGACGATAGATGTTACCGATAAACTCATTACCTATAATGCAAATATTGATGCCAATGGCACTGATTCGTTCGCCTATTCTATTACGGACGGTAAAGGAGGGAGTGCTACTGCTATTGTTACGATCACTTTTGTTCTCGAAAATAATCCTGCTGTAGCCGTTAATGATAATGTCGAGGTTCCAAAGAATACTTCACTTACTATCAATGTGTTGAGTAATGATTACGATGTAGAGGGCGATAGTTATAGCGTCGTCCGTTTCACCCAGTCTTTCAACGGTTCAGTCGTCAGAGGTTTAGGAGATGAGCTGATCTACACACCGGAGACTGATTTCATTGGAGATGAGACTTTTAGCTATACTATCCAAGACGTTCAGGGAAACCTTTCGACTGCCCTAGTGCACTTAACCGTTTTTAATGATGAACCGCTCGTCATCGCTAATGACGACACAGTGAAATTGTTTATTAACACATCCGTTGAAATTGATGTGTTAAATAATGACACCATAGAGTCGACGGGGTTGTTAAGCATTGTTAGTTTTTCACAACCTGTAAATGGCGCAGTGAGGTTATCAAACGGAAAGTTTACTTATATCCCCAATATCGATTTTTCTGGTACAGATGAGTTTACATATACGATTACCGATAATTTTGGAAACTCGGATGTAGCTGCTGTATTTATTTCCGTTGATAGCATCAACTCTTCGCCTACAACCATGAAGGATGTTGCATATACTCAGGTAGATACTGGTGTGAGCATCGATGTGCTATCAAATGACTATGATGTGGATATTGAACCTATTAAATTAATTAGTTTCGAGCTGGGGCAACACGGCAGCACAGAGTTGTCTGGAAACAATATCGTCTATCAACCCGAAGATGGCTTTGTTGGAGTGGATACATTCACTTACCTGATTTCTGATCCATCAGGTGCGGAGTCGGAAGGATTTGTGACGGTGAGTGTCCTTGATAATAATGAAGCTCCTTTAACCCAGGATGATTTTACTGAGGTTTACCAGGGTAGGAGCATTATTTACGATGTCCTATTGAATGATTTTGACCCTAATGGTGATCTTTTGTTTATATTTTCAATTTCTGAACCCACAAATGGCAGTGCAGTTATTGAAAACAATAAAATCAAATATACGGCTCCTTTTGATTTTGTCGGAAATATTGAGGTTATATATGTAGTCTCTGATGGGAGATTAACCTCGTCAAGTAACCTAACCGTTTCAGTGCTCCCAGCAGCCAATACTGCACCAAGTGTTGAAATTGTTAACCCAACCGATGGACAAAGCTTTACATTTGGCTCTTCAATTCACCTTATCGGTAAAGCATGGGATGCAGAGGATGGTGAGCTAAGTGATAAAATTTTATGGCACTCGAATATCGATGGAGATTTAGGCGTAGGGGTTGAAAAAGCAGTGTTACTGTCACCTGGCCAACATACAATAACAGCGACCATCATTGACAACCAGCAGAATACTTCTTCTACGTCGGTGGCTATTTTGGTTGAGGCGCTATCAGGTCAAACATACTCCAACAATACGGAATATAACATACCAGATAATAGAGGTTATGGCGTGGCATCAAGTATCACTGTACCCGTTGATATATATTCAACACGCATCACAGTGACCGCTAGAATATCACACCCCAAGTTAACAGATATCGCGCTGCAATTAATATCACCAACAGGTAAGCATTATAATTTAGTGAATCCTGGCAAATATATATCTAATAAAAATTGGCATATAGATTTAAGCCAACTTGAAACGGCGAAAGGCGTTTGGGCGCTCAAGGTCAGCGATAAAAAGAGAGAAAATATTGGCACATTAAAGCAATGGAGCATTCAGTTTGATTAAGTTCAGGATATTGGAGGCGCTGTGCTCGCTGTTATTTGGGGCCGCACTGTTTTATTGTGCTGCACCTGCAGAGGAAAGTACTACTTTTATCCCGGTACTTTCAAATTTTGAGCCACTTATTATCTGCTTTGGTATCTGGTTGATATTATCCCGTTTCATTGCATGGCATTTTATGTTGGCTAAATGGTCGAGAATGTTGTTTTTTGGACTCGTCGGTATGTTGGTGGTTATCGTGGTTTTTCCTATCGAAACAAGACTATATGAGCCACCTGGAAAGTTGATTGCTGCGGTGGCTCAATACTTAGATGACAACAATTATCCCTATAGTGAGATTAAAGCAATTCAAAGGGATAGATATTTATTTGATCCTTTTAGGCCTCATTATTGGCGTTTTGCAGTGCGAGGCGAGAGGTTAGCCAGCGAACTAAGGCCTGACATTTTATTGGAGAAAAGAAAGCTTGGAACTTTTTATGTGTATGTTAGAGAAGCTTTTTTGGGGACTCTGGACATT
>SDWK01000268.1 GCA_004195335.1 Shewanella sp. | reverse complement strand
CCATCAAAAAGATCCCATCCACGGTAACCTTCACCTTGAACATAAGAATGTAATTGTAGAAAATCACGTTTACTCAATGCGCCCACCCCCCGCTATAAATCAATTCATTTCAGAAATTGGTTTTAGCCCTAATTCACGATAAATAGCTTCAATTTGGGGCATAACTTTTTTATCAGCAAATGTGCTCTCTACTTTTCGTCGACCAGCCTCACCCATATTTCTGCGCAGATCAGCATCATGTAAGAGGCGATCAAGAGCATCAGTTAGTAAATCTACATTCCCAGGAGGGAGAAGATAACCCTCAATGCCGTCATCTATGGCATCAGGTATGCCACCAACAGTGGTGGAAACGACAGGTAAACCTGAGGCCATAGCCTCAAGAATTCCCATAGGTAGCCCCTCATTATAAGAAGGTAAAACATATGCGGTACTTGAGGCCAGTAAGGCCTCTTTTTCTTCGCCAGAAACCCACCCAAGAATTTCTAAATTTGAATCAATCCCCAAATCAATCGACTTTTGCTTAACCTGTTCAAGGTCCCCATCTCCACCGCATTTCAAACAAATATCAGGATATTTTGATTTAAGGTTAGCTATAGCCTCAAGCAAATCATAAACACCTTTTCTTTTTCCTAAGCGACCAAGAAATAATAAAGAATAATTGTCACGTGTATGAGGTAAAGGAGTATGCTCTTGCGTAGTTATTGGATTGAATACAGTTGTAATTTTTTTTCCATCTGTGATCTCGGACAGTATGGTTTTCCATTGACTGGAAAGAACAACAACACTTTTGCAACCGTCTAATATCCAACGAACTATTCGCTTTTGAATTGAATTGCACTCGGCATAGTAAAAAGATTGAAATTCTGCGCCATGAAGATGAAATATGACGGGAACTTTAAATATTTTTGCCAAAGCTATAAAATAGCTTTTCCGCCAAAAGCTTGCCCTTGATGCAGTGTGAGCATGGACTAGATCGATGTCGCCACGGCAAATGAAAACTAAAAAACGCATGTAAGAAACCACAAAGGCATATATTTTAGAAAAATGAGTTCCTTCTCGATGTGTAGACAAATGATAAATAGGCCACCTAGAAAACAGCCCTGATTCTTTATAGATGTTCACAACGGTGGCTATCCCGCCCTGACCGTTAAGGCTAGAAGAAAGCATTAAAATCTTACCCATATTAATTCTCAACTTTAGAAATAACAGACCGGAACTTACCATTTGCTCCCTTTGGAACAAAATCGACTCTCTCTAAAATAACTTCAATCTCTTGACCTACACGTTCTCTGAGATTATTAAATATAGCCGTCTCAAGCACCCTATGACTTACATCATTACTAGCCGCAACATACTTGACGATTATAGACGACAGCTCATTTTGAACAATCTGCGCCTCCAGTAATCCAGAAATCCCCTTGAAAGCAACATCAAGTCGGCCAATAGAACGTCCATCTGGTGTCTGAACACAATCATCCTGTCTCCCTTGAATGCCTTGTAGGTAAGGTGTATTTAAGCCACATCCACAACCATGTAGTGGAAGGTGATCAACAAAGTCTCCAGTACGATATCGAATCAGGGGCATCAACTTATTAGTAAAACCAGTAGCAATAATTTCAAAATTACCATCATCAACAGGATCAAACTCCAAGAATCCGTAGTCCATAATGAGGTGATAGTTACCTTTGGAGCAAGTTTGCATCAATGCTGCACGTTCAGCATGACCGTAGTGATCAAATACAGGTCCAAAAACCCTAGCGACAAGTTCCTGATCTTCTTTTTTGAAGGTTTCAGACGACGTAAAAACACCCTTGATTTCCCAGTTAGGCGACCAACAATTTAGTTCTGCAATTTTAGCTAAATTGATAATTGAGCTCGGATATGCTTGGATAAATTTGGGCTGAAATTTTTCCAATGCTTTAAAGTAGAAATGACCAGTTCCTATGCCTATATGGTAGGAAGACATGAGTAATTTATTTTCAAAAAAATTCTGACACCAAAAAGGCGGCTCATTTCCATTGACGGTACATGGCATTTCCCCTCTGATTACGGCGACCTTGTCTCTAAAAGAATACCCTGATTGTGCCCAATGCCTTCGTACGAAAGTTTGTTCAGCAATTATAGAACTAGGACTACGCCATAAAGTAAGTGGTTGATTTGTTGTGCCACTGGTCAGGGCTTTAATTTTTAATTTTGTAATCTTACAGCTAAGACTTTCCCTGTGCTCTCGAATTTGATCTTTAGTTAAAAAATCCATCCCACAAAGACTAGTGTTTGATGAATATCTTGAATTGTAGAAAGGCACGTTGTTGATTGAGAAGGCTATAATTTTTTCTTTTTTTATATTTTGGAATTCAAGCCACTGACTATAATCGAAACCTTGATTCCCTAATTCGTTGGAATAAACACCAAGCATAAAAGGTATATCTTTGGTCACGACAGAAAGCGCGCCTTTTAGATTTGCTGTAATCTTATGGTTTAATTTTTTATTACCCATAGTGTTGACAACCCCATCAAATATCGGATCAGTAGTAACTAAAACCTAATAGTCTGCCAACCAATGCGGGCCCAGTAGGCTGAATGCTACTATTTAAAAAGGAGTATCTGGCGCGCAACTCGTAAGACATTTCAATGAGAAGGGTGAGAATATATTCGTTTTAGAATATGAAGCATCTACTTCTCTCAAGATTCGTCTTTTATTAATAATAGGCAATTCTCATGGCATGCAATGCTTAACATCAAGAGATTTTTCTGTAATATGTAAATAAAAATAGAATTCAAGGTTATTTACTGCTGCGCCAAGGGTTTTCCTTAGACGCTCAGCAACATGGGCATCTAACCCTGCCGAATCTAAACGTTGACTCCCCCTCAATTTCCTCAGATGAATGTACAAGCAAGTCTATCTCGATCTGCAGGCCTGAAAAAATAGCATATTAAATTTTTCACTCTATTATGCAAAGCCCCCTCCTCTAAAACAACCCACCCCCCTCGGTAAGATCGGATGAGTTGTAATTACTGACCTCTCAAAGGCCATTAAGCAATTAACAAAAATAGAATCAAAAACTATATAATATTGGCTGTTATATAACCATTTTTTACAACCTAGGCTGTAAAAAATGGTTATGTTATGACAAGTCGATAATAAAAGAACACGGATTCAACTCGCTAGTGCAACTGGTG
>SDWK01000262.1 GCA_004195335.1 Shewanella sp. | reverse complement strand
ATCTGACTGAGCGCTAGCAATGCCTGAGTCTTCTTTAGATAACCCAATCGGGTTACCAAGGGAGATGATGATGATGAACAGTAAACAAAACAAAAACGATGCAATGTAACGGATTCATAAAATAAGACCGACCCTTTTTAAATTGGTTCCATCTTTCATCCATTTTTTTCTATTTATTTTAAATATTTTTAATTTAGCCGTTAACTCAATGTCTTTAACCAAACCCTAAACTCTTCATCCATACTGGTTCCCCACTCATTAACCAGGGCCTGATATCTTGGATAGTCGCCCTTGCGGGTGAAGGTGAGCATGGTATCCACTTTATCTTTATGCTGCTCCATCATAAAGCGTACAGCCAGATAGCCCCATCGATAGACACGCTCGGTGCCGCCATTGGTCTCATAACTGGTATTAAACAGTTCGCTCAGCGGATAGTTTTCCCCTTCGCTGGCGGGCCTCTTCGCTATGACTAAGGCTGGGGCATTATCATCGCCATGAGAGATGTACTCACCTAAGCCTTCACTCCACCACACTAAGTGGGGGAGCAGAGGGGCTGGCTTTGGACAGTACTCTGGCGCACTATGGGAGTCATGTAGTGACGCACAAAAGTCGCCATACAAGTTGAAGTGACCATCTAAATAGTGCACATATTCATGTGCCAGGTTCCAGATCTGTCCCTTTTTTTCGTAGGCCACAAATTCTGCCTGATTGTCAGCTTTGTGTGGCAACCCCTCTAAGAACATGCCGCCATTGTCACTGGGCACATCGAAATGAGCCGTTACATAGCGTTTGTAATCGTCGCTGGAGTGGTAGACATTGGCTCGCATGCTCACATTGTTATCATGACTGACGGGCTTTCCCTGAGTGCCGAAGAGTTGATGAAATTTAATCTCTTGTTTACTCATTAATTCACACGCATGTTCTATCTGAGCTTTAGTCAGAGCTTGAGAGCGGATCACTATGGTGTCACTGCATGCGAGATTCTGTGTAAGCACTTCAGATAATGGGGCAGTTTCCTGAGCTTGAATCACAGATGAGCACAAACATAAGATGCCGGCGATAGGGAGTAAATGAGATCTGTTCACTAAAGGTTTCCTCATGAGTTGATTTTGCATACAATATCCCAGCAAGTGTTTCATCATAGTGTATTGATGTCAATTATCATGACAAGTCAGTCTGGTGCGATTAGTATATTTACAGTGACAAATTCATATTCTGCGCCTCTTAAAAGGAATAATCAGTGTCAAATCGATGGGATAACAAT
Organism: Shewanella sp.; assembly: GCA_004195335.1. Lineage (GTDB taxonomy): Bacteria > Pseudomonadota > Gammaproteobacteria > Enterobacterales > Shewanellaceae > Shewanella. Next base: position 1,919 of record SDWK01000262.1, on the reverse strand, counting down.
CATGACTATCATTCATTCGCCAACGTAGATGAGGTCAGAGTTCGACACCTTGCACTCACACTCGATGTCGATTTTCACTCTAAGCAGCTATCGGGTATCGCCGAACTCTATTTGGAATTTATCGATAAATCCTGTCGCGAACTTTGGTTGGATCTTCGCGAGCTATCGATTATTAAGGTGGTGGATGATAATGAAGAGCCGTTAGCCTTTAACATAGACGCAGAGGACCCAGTCTTAGGGCAAAGGCTTAATATTTCGTTAAAGTCGACGACCCGCAGAGTCAAAGTTCACTATCTGACGTCCCCTGATGCACAAGGTTTACAATGGCTGACGCCGGAGCAAACCAGCGGCAAAAAACAGCCATTTCTATTTAGTCAATCTCAGCCGGTTAATGCCAGAAGTTGGATCCCACTGCAAGATACCCCTAAGGCTCGCATAACTTTCGAAGCCAGTGTTACCGTTCCAGTTGGTATGCGTGCCGTCATGAGTGCGATGAACGATTCCGATGCAGATTTAAACGGACTGTTTACCTTCTCGATGGAGAAGGCGATGCCGACTCACTTGTTAGCGATAGCGGTGGGAGAGCTTGCCTTTGGAAAAATAGGAGCGAGAACCGGTGTTTATGCCGAGCCGGAAGTACTCGCCGCCGCAGTAAAAGAATTTGAAGACACCGAGCAGATGGTTGAAATAGCCGAATCTTTGCTGGGTCCCTATCCCTGGGGGCGGTATGACATGATTGTATTACCCCCCAGCTTCCCGTTTGGCGGCATGGAGAATCCACGACTGGCGTTCATTACCCCGACTTTGATCGCGGGCGATAAGAGCTTAGTGTCTACCGTTGCCCATGAGTTAGCTCACTCTTGGACGGGGAATTTAGTCAGCAACGCCACCTGGCGAGATCTGTGGTTGAACGAAGGTTTTACAACTTACTTCACTAACAGGATAGTCGAGGCGGTATTTGGTAAAGAGCAGGCGGAGCTTGAAGTCGTCATAGAATATGGCCGCTTAAAGGAGGAGTTGGCGACAACAGAATTTGAAGCGCAAAACCTCCCCGCGAATGTACAGACACAAGACCCGAATGATGCCTTTAATCGCTTTACCTATGATAAAGCCTCTATGTTTGTTCACGATCTCGAGAAGCGACTCGGTCGTGAAGCATTCGACAAATTTCTTTATGACTATGTTCAGCATTTTGCTTTTCAGGCGATAACAACCGAAGTGTTTATTGAGTACGCCAGGGAGACCTTATTAGTCGAATATGCTAATAAAATTTCAGAGGCCGAGCTGTTAGAGTGGATCTATGGCTGTGGTATGCCTTCATGGTTTACGCCTCCTCAATCAGATAGTCTTGATAAAGTCGATGAGGCGCTTTCATCATGGTTGAAAGGGGCTAGCGCAACATCATTAACGACGCAGAGTTGGCGTGTACACCATTGGCAATATTTCCTGAATAGCTTGCCGGAAGTATTACTGCAGTCACAATTGATGGAGTTAGATGACTGCTTCAAACTCACGGAGTCTACCAATGCTGAGATCGCATGTGATTGGTTCCGTGTGGCGATTAGAAACCATTATGACCCGGTTCTGCCAGCGCTGACGGAGTACTTAATCCGTATTGGGCGAGGTAAGTTTGTCAGGTCACTGTTCTCTGAGCTTCAGGTGGCAGGTTACGATGCTGAGATTAAGCAAATTTATGAGAAGGCCAGAAAGGGCTATCACCCTTCTATCGTCGTTCAACTGGATAAAAGCTTAAACTTCAAATAGCCAGCAATCGTATAAGGTGCGATTTATCCGCTCGGTGAGGTGCCATGATGGGGGGGCATAACCTTAGTGTTTCGTAGAGCATAGAGCCGCACTTCTCACCATTTCCCCATTTTTAAAAGGCAAAAAAAATGGCATCCAATTGGATGCCATAACAT
>SDWK01000260.1 GCA_004195335.1 Shewanella sp. | reverse complement strand
CTCGCTCCTCGTTGATGGAAAGCTAACTTCTCTCCATCGTGGCGCATAGACGCCAATTTAGGTAGCGGGGGGAGACCATCTCATCAACAGGCTGCTAGCTACGCGGCTTAACGGGGTCTCAACTGTCATGACGGAGTTGGTAGAAAGCTTTCCTTGACTATTATTGGTATTTTGGTACCATAATGACATTAACGGTTAGGGCAAGCTTTCCTGGTCGTAGGCCAAGGAAATGCGCCAGGGTTATTTTCATTTCCGGCTCGAAAGGGGAACCGGAACAAACGTGTGGAGGTGTGGCTATGAATACTGTCAAGCAGATACTTGAGACAAAAGGGAACCAAATCTGGAGTGTTAACCCAAACGAGACGGTCTACAATGCTTTGGAAATAATGTCAGCAAAAGAGACAGGTGCCCTTGTGGTCATGGATCGTGACAAGCTTGTGGGAATCCTTTCCGAGCGCGATTATGCCCGCAAGGTGATTCTCAAGGGAGCCTCGTCGCTGAAAACCTCTGTCAGGGATATCATGACCACCAAGGTTGCCTACGTGACTTCGGAGAAGACGGTTGAGGAATGCATGGCCCTGATGACCAACAAGCGCTGCCGCCATCTGCCGGTCATGGACGATAATCAGCTGATCGGTGTCCTCTCCATCGGGGATCTAGTCAAGGCTTCCATCGCCCAAAAAGAATTTTTGATCCACCAACTGGAAACTTACATCAGCGGCGATTTCACCACTGCCTGAGTTGCAAAACTCTGAATAACAAGAGCTGGGATCGTTGCATCGGTCCCGGCTCTTGTTTGTCAGCATCAACGGGAGTTGGTTGATGTTTTCCCCGAAATGACTCATTTTAAGGTGTCCGCTATTGCGGACCGATCTTACTGTTTGCGTTTATTTGTGTGCTCTATTCCCCTCAACCCTTCAAAATGTCTCGTCGCCACCTTAGCAGCGTGTCGGACTTTCCATGAACCGGCTGCAAATCCGGTCGATTGGCCCATATTTCAGCTCCTATTTGCCCCATAGCTACGGCTATGAGCCTGCAAACGAGTGAAAATCTGGTCTCAATCGCCAAAAATTTCGCTTCGGCCCGGCAAGTCCGACACACTGCTAGTGTAAAATTCTCGTTCATTGTCTCGCTTTCCCTTCTCGCCTTTTCAGCAATTTTAGGTTGAAAAATAGCCAACCGCCCTTCCCAGATCTTTCTGGCAGATTGCTTACGACGTACCCTTCGGCCCCTTCGTCATATCGCTGTTGCACGTCTACCGACTTCCGACATGAGGCTAGTGTGCTTCCTGCGCTTCGAAGGATTTCGTACAGGCCCTCTGAGGTAAGCCCCTTGAAGATAGGTCTTTTCTTGCTGAAGACTAGAAGGTGGGCGTGGTTTCCCCGCAGCCTTGTATGTACTCCAATGGCCGCAATTACATCTCCAAACTTTTGCGAGAGTGGCCGAATTAATTGCGATTGGATCGCCCTGTATGCCTCGTCCTCATTCTCTAAGCCGTCTGTACGGATTGTAATCATTGCCTCCCAAGGATATCGAGAAAGTGATACAAACTGATGTGTTTTCATATAGCTAAGCTTCCTTTAAGTAAACTCCCTACCATTAGACATACTGGGGACGGTCTTCCTGAATTCGTTCTTCACGGGAGGGTTGGTCTATTGATGTTGGGTGGAGGAAAAAAATTTGGGCGTGAGTGCTGATGAGATCTTCTGCCCAGAAGATTCACCATTGCGTCGATTGCCGGGATGGGATTTTACAAACTGGCTACTGCCAATTTTCGATGGTGATCTATCAGGTCGTATGCTTCCTTGAAAGTTTCAATCCCATGGACTTCGAATTCTTTTCGATAGCGCCAAATATTCATATATCGAGCTGCTGTACGATATGTGAAAGGCATGATTAGGCCTATTTGCGCTACGAACTTTCCCTTGAATTGCTGCTTGAGGGCAATCAGGCGTTGACCTAGATCGAGGGCTTGTGAAAAGGATATTCTAGGGTTTGTAATGAACTGTTTAGCGATTTCTGCGGTTACTTGATTGCATGTGGCCATGGTGTCTCCTGTTTCTGAAAATTTAAGTTATTTTTCCTCTCACTATTAGTATCTGTAGTGAAGCTGCACCTTTTATAATGTCAAATGTCACTTTATTTTCTTAACGGGGAGCACATCCTGAAGTCATTGAAATGAAATGTTGAATATTCTTTGATGTTGAGCTTTTAGAAGAAGGAGGGGCTTGAATGCCCCTTTCTGAGGTGTTCGTCGGACATAGTGACTTGCAAACGATAACCGATTCGGTTTCATTCCTATCCCCTATAACTTTTCCTGATGGGATTTAACTGCATAATTGAGTTATGCGTTATCAACTTGATGATTCGTAATGCTGGATCGAAAGATTTGCCTATTTAACGGTACCGGTTCGATTCCGAAATACGTAATCAAATTGACAAAATACGTAATCTGCTCCATGTTTTGCTCCAAAGTTTTCTGCTGCTACGGCGTAACATATTGATTTTAGTTGGTACCATTAAGTGGTTGGCTTTCCGGCCTTCGGTACCAAAAAAGAAGATCTAGCCCTGAGAAATCAGGGCTTTTTCTTTGCCTAAATTCGTCCATCGCAACAGCTCTCCGACTGTGAGTTCACCATGTCTGAAATTTGTCGGAGCCAATTCTGAATTAGTTGGGGAGTTACGATGGTTTTCAACCGCCGCAAGATTTTTTCTTCTACGGCAGCCGTACATTCTGACAAATATGTCTGCTCATCATTTTTGCCCATTCGCTTGAGAAAACTGTTTTCCCCGTCTGGACTTAGGCCATCGATCAAACCACCGTGATGGGACACAAACACATCGTCCCTCCCAGAAGTCACCCAGAGCCTGCCAATCAGACTTATCCACCGAATCGCTCGAGTGTGCGTAAAACTTCTCCATCCCTACCCGCCATCAACATTTCAACACCCGCAGGTTACCGACAGCGCGTGGCATAAAAAGTCACAGGCACAAAAAAAGCCGCATCACGGCGACTGGCCATGTGTGGCTTATTCATTTTTTATATATTTCGGACTTCATCAACCCGCCCCTCCTGTAATTTCAATGGCTTATCAATACAGCTATTTCTGCGCTTTGTCAAAAGCACAAAAAAACCGGGCAGCCTGCGCTGTCCGGTTTTTTTTATTGCGATCTTTTCATCCTG
>SDWK01000809.1 GCA_004195335.1 Shewanella sp. | reverse complement strand
TCTCAATGTTGACACGGTTGATCGCAAGATCGCACTCTCTGTCAAGCAACTGAACAGCCATAAAGAAAAGGCACAAGTTCAGGAGTTCCTCGGCGCACAGAAACAGGCAACCTCAAACCTTGGTGCTCTTTTGCAGGGTGCCATGGATCGTAACGACGAGGATTCAGCCGAGTAATTCAGTTAAAACCTTTAGCGCGTTTCCACTGTATGTGGAAACGCGCTTTTTTTAGGACAAGCCATGAAGAAACGTCCCTTTCTGCTGGCATCAGCGCTTTTAGCAGGTCTATTTGTTTTCTTCCTGGCCCTGGCGGTTACTGTCGCCAGTTTCATGGGACGTCCCGCCAACTTCGTGATTGGCGACAAGATTGGAGTTGTAGAAATTTTTGGTGCTATTGCGGATTCTCGGCAAGTCATCGAACAGCTTCATGGTTTTCGTGATAATGACAACATCAAGGCCATTGTGCTCCGTATCGATTCTCCTGGAGGAGGCGTTGGTCCGTCCCAGGAAATTCATGACGAAGTAAAAGCCATCGATGCAACAAAACCTGTTATTGTTTCAATGGGTTCAGTTGCTGCTTCCGGTGGCTATTATATAGCGGCTGCTGCTCGCGAGATCGTTGCCAACCCAGGAACGATAACCGGCAGCATAGGCGTCATTATGGAGTTCACCAATTTTCAAGAACTGCTCGATAAAATCGGTCTCAGCAGTGTCGTCGTAAAAAGTGGTGAGTATAAAGATATTGGTTCTCCTGCTCGTGAGATGACGTCTCTGGAGCGTGAGATCCTTCAGGATTTGATCGATGATGTCCACAGCCAGTTCGTGGCGTCTGTCGCCACGGGTCGCAACCTTGATGAAGAGGCCGTTCGCCAGATCGCTGACGGCAGGATTTTCTCTGGTCGCAGGGCCATGGATATGGGGCTCGTAGACCGGATGGGCAATCTTGATGTTGCCATTCGGCGAGCCGCCGAACTTACCGGTATTGACGGTGAACCCAATGTCGTTTATCCTCCGGGTAAAAGTCCCAAGTTTATTGATCTTTTTATAGAAGAAGCAATACAAAAACTACAATTTGCCTTACAGAAGCAACGCGCGGTAGGGCTGCAATATCTTTGGCCAGGATTTAATTAGGAGGTCTGCCATGACTAAGAGCGAGCTGATTGAACAACTGACAACTGAAAATGATGTTCTCAACAAGCGTGAGGCTGAGCTGATTGTTAATTCAATTTTTGACAGTATCGGTAGTGCCTTGGTCGGAGGTGATCGCGTTGAGATTCGTGGCTTTGGTTCGTTTACAGTACGTGAACGAGACGCTCGAGAAGCTCGTAATCCTAAAAGCGGCGATATCGTGCAAATCTCAGCGAAGAAAACCCCCTTTTTCAAAACAGGCAAAGAGCTGCGTGAGCGGGTCAATATCTCCTGATTCGCACATTCCACGCTCTAAATAGTTCATATGTCAACGCGGCCCCGTTTTTTAGATACGGGGCCGCGTTTTTTAGTAAGTTTCGAAAATGTTGGGGGTTAATAACAACCTCCAGAATGCCGTTTTTATTCCTTTGAGAGAGCCTTTTAGAGTCGAATGATACCCAGGTTGGGTGCATCAGGCTTCCCGCTCGTGGGCGGGCTTGCTCACAGCTTCCCGACTTCGGGCAATAAATCGTTCAGTTGGCCAGCACAGTCAGGGATATTACGTACATTCCAGAGATTGTCAAAGAACACTAAAGCTTATATTTATGCTAGCACAGGTTTGTCTTCTGTCAACGAAAAGAACCTTTATTATTCAGACACTTTCAGTTGTTGTTTGATTATATTAATCATAACGGGCTGTTAGCTATTCAACTATGCACAAGCTTTTTTTTGATGATTATGATTATTTTTTTTGACCATTCTATTGAGATCATGGTTACGTTTATTCTATGACGAATCAATGCAAAACACCTAAACCGGGTGCTTACCGTTTTACTGTTGATGAGCAGTATAATGGCCTGCATCTCGATCATTATCTCGCGGCAGCGCACGAGGCATTTTCACGAAGCCTGGCAAAACGCTTGATTGATATAGGAGGGGTGCACCTTGCCGGTCGCAGGATGCGCAGATGTAGCCAGACTGTCTCCACAGGACAAGGTGTTGAGGTCTTTATAGACAGACAATCTTTAACGCCAATGAAGCTGGACCAGAAGCAGATCCTGTACCAGGATCAGGACCTGATTGTGATCGACAAACCTGCCGGTATGGCAACACAACCAGCTCCATCACGATACCAGGGAACTGTGTACTCCGAGCTGCAAAACCTTCTACAGGAGCAAAAGAGCAGAGGGCAGAAGCCGAGCATTGGCATGATGCAACGACTCGATCTTGACACCTCAGGTGTCATGGTGTTCTCGATTCACAAGCGTGCACACAAGAAGATGACCGAGGCTTTTCGAGGTCGTGATGTTGATAAAGTTTACTGGGCGCTGGTCGCAGGAAAACCTGAGACAAAGGAGGGTCACTTCTCCTCCCAGTTGGCGAAAAGGCGATCGACAAACCTTATGGTTTCTGTCGAACGAGGGGGCAAGCAGGCAGATACACTTTATCGCACGCTGCAAAGTATGGATCAGGCCAGTCTGGTTGAAGTCAAGCTGATAACAGGCCGGTCACATCAGATCCGGGCACATTTCTCTGAAGCCGGGCTGCCTCTGTTGGGCGATACCGCTTATGGTGGTCCGCAAACGATAAATGGTGTTGATGTTCCTCGTCAGATGCTGCATTCCCGTGAGCTCTCTTTTAATCATCCTGTCACCGGGGAAAAAATGACCTTCAACGCACCATTGCCGAATGATTTCTCCAATATCCTCAAGCAACTGGATGTCTCCTTGAACGGTCTCGAAGGATAAGGTATTGTAACGCCGCTATGATGTCCTTCCCACAAATTGATCCGATTATCTTTCAGATTGGCCCCTTGGCCATTCGCTGGTACGGCATGATGTACCTGCTTGGTTTTGGTGCTGCTTACCTGCTGATCACGCATCTGTCACGTATGCGCAATCTCGCCCTGAGCAAAGAGGGCGTCTCGGATTTACTATTTTATGGTGTTATTGGCGTAGTCCTTGGTGGCCGTCTGGGTTATGTGCTTTTCTATAATCCTGGCCAATATCTTTCGAAGCCGTTGGAAGTTTTTGCCGTCTGGCAAGGCGGGATGAGCTTTCATGG
>SDWK01000798.1 GCA_004195335.1 Shewanella sp. | reverse complement strand
ATCAAGCGAGTAATGGCCAGTCAGCAGGTGAAGTCGCGCTATCTGGAACGACTGGTCGCGGATCGCTAGGGTTTGTTATGCTCTTGCCCCAGTTGACTAAACACTGGCTGACCAGAGGTGTCCTATTTATTGCGATTTATCGGACAGCCAAGCCCTGCCAAAATTCCTTTAGATTTATGACAGGATATTTGCGAAATGTGATGAAAGGGGTTACTGGTTACCGCATGTCGTCTGTCACAACTGCTAAGTTTTGACAATTATCTGGCCCCATTATTATATTCAAAACTGACACTAACCTTAGTGCCAAATTCTTTTGTATCTTTACTCAACAGCTTGATCCAGCTTTATCTTAGTAGATAAGTCAGTGGCATGCTTGAGCTAGAAGAACGATCCCCTCTTCAATCTCATTTATAGTCAGACCACCGAAGCCGAGCATTAATTTGGTGGTGTCTGATTCGGCGGAAGCGCAGGTCCAAGAGAAGGGAAACAGGTAAATTCCTTTTTGTTCAGCTCGACGGATGATCTCTGCTTCACTACATGTCGCGCCGGGAATTTGTAGAATCACATGCAGTCCTGCTCCGTGACCATCAACTACAGCCAGGGAGCCAAAATGTTCTTTGATAGCCCGGAGTATCGCATCGTGCTTCTTTTTATAGGTGCTGCGCATCCGCCGTATATGCCGCTCCCAGTGGCCCTGCTCCATGAACTTGGCAAGGGTCCTCTGCTCAAGCTGGGAGACCGAGGAGAAGTGGTATTTAAAAAGACTGCGATAGTTTGCCAGCAGTGAGCGAGGCAGGACCAGATAGCTGACCCGCAAGGCGGGCGATAGGACCTTCGAGAATGACCCCAGGTAGATAATATTGCCGTGCGGTCGTAACCCTTGCAGTGACGGGATCGGTTTGCCGCTGTAACGAAGTTCACTGTCATAGTCATCTTCGAGGATAAAGTTTTCGCCTGCTTCGGCCCATTCGATCAATCTCAGTCTGTTAGCGACCGGCATCGCATAACCGAGCGGCAACTGGTGCGAAGGAGTAACATAGGCAATGGAACTGTTTCCAGCATTGAGAATATCTAGATCGATCCCATCTGGTCGGACCGGAACGGGAGCAATGGCGTAGGAGTGATTGCGAAAAACAGAGCTGGTTAGTGGGTACCCTGGGTCTTCAACCGCTACGGAGGAATGCTCCCTCTTCAGTATATTGGCGACAATGTCGAGGCTGTGCTGAAGCCCGGCAGTGACGACAATCTGCTCCGGATCGCAGACAACTCCGCGTGAACGTTCCAGATAGCTTTGAATGGAGAAGCGGAGCTCCAATTCTCCCTGAGGGTCACAATACTGGGACAGTTGTTGTGGGTTTTCACGCAGGCATTCAAGGAAGAACTTACGCCACAGACGATTAGGGAAACTTGCCTGGTCAAGACGTGCAGGATGGAAATCGTATCGATAGAGCGGTGCTTTTTGTAGAGGTGGAGCTTGATTGTCAGGTTTGGACAGCAAAGACCTTGGTGCAGCCTCTTGATCGAGGGGCGACACAAAATATCCGCTGCGGGGCTTGCTGTAGATGTAACCCTCTGCGAACAGTTCCTGATAGGCACCATCGACCGTATTTCGGCTGACCGCAAGGTTGTTGGACATGTCGCGAACAGACGGTAACTTGGAATCCGGGGGCAATTTGCCCAAGAGAATATGTTCTCTCATCTGGTTGTAGAGCTGTTTAAACAAGGGTGCTGAGGCATTGCTGTCCAGAAAAAACATCGCACTTCCGATCCGGCAGTTTTTAAGCATGTTTAGCGATAAGCCAAGGGAATTATCGCACAGTCGTTTAAGAAATTCTGACTCTTTTAGCTGGAGCAGAAAAAACACACAACAAGAAGGAGGTCGTCACGATGATTCCAGAAAAATTACAGGAAATAATGAAAAAAGATGGCGTGGTTGCCGTCGCAACTTTAGGGGAAGATGGTCCGCACATGGTGAATACCTGGAACAGTTACCTACGGGTTTCTGAGGAGGGTCGATTGCTGATCCCTGCGGGCTACATGAATAAGACTGAGGCCAATGTTGCTTACAATAATCAGGTCTTGATCACCCTTGGGAGCAGCAAAGTCACAGGAAATAATGGACCTGGTGCAGGTTTTCTGATTAAAGGTACGGCTGAGTTCGTCACTGAGGGACCTGACTTTGATCTGCTAAAATCGAAATTCAGTTGGTTACGTGCTACCCTCGCTGTTACAATCGATTCTGCCACTCAGACTTGGTAGCACCAAATATAAGACAATATGGAGCATTACAAATGGATATAGCAGAAAAGGTTTTAGAAGTTATGCGTGCTGAAGCCCAGCCCCTAAATGCCGGAAAAATTGCTGAAATCGGTGGCCTTGAGCGCAAAGCTGTCGATAAGGCAATGACGCAATTAAAAAAAGAAGAAAAGATTGTTTCGCCCAAGCGTTGTTATTGGATACCCGCTTAGTCTAAGTGCTTGTAAGGATATCCAGAATCAATCAAGCCTCAGTCTGTTTAGTCGGGCTGAGGCTTTCCTGTAAATTATTTCACAATGCTACCCTGATTCGATCTAAGGACAAACCGTTCAGCTTCGACATCTCAAAATTCAGGATTTCACTATTGAGAGCGACTTTCGGATGGTTCTGTCCGTTTTTCAAAAATTGTAAGTTTTGACATGCTGTGGAGACCCCAGATTCTTACATATGTCGTGTTGCAACTCACTGTAGGCACCAACTCTCTGGTTAGCTGACAGCGTTCTAGAAGTTGTTCCAAATCGTTTCGAGCGGTAGTAAAGACGCTATGCCGAACAATTCTTAAATATGCTGATAAGTCAGAAACGCCCACGATCTGGTAACCGCGAGCGTTTAGTGTTCTATTGATGGTGTTTTGTGAGGTAGGTTAGGCGCTTACTTTTTCGGGGGATATACCTCTTCCAAGTGAAGTACCTGACTATGTAGTGTCAAATAGTCTTCCACCATAGAAGCAAAGATATGGAACGCGCTTTCTGCCGCAACCCCAGGCGCCCCACCTAAACGGTCCCAGCCGAAAGACCGACGTTCATTTGTCACCAGTTCTTCCAGTTTTAAATTTGATTTACCCTTCACAATGGCCGCAAATATCAGAGCGGCTGAAGCTAAATGCTCTTGGCATATCCCCCAATCTTTTGGCGAATGAGCTTGGTAGGCGGCTTGCT
>SDWK01000312.1 GCA_004195335.1 Shewanella sp. | reverse complement strand
GAAATATTGAATTAGAATGACTAGTACTGCAATTTCATGCCTTGAACTCTGTCACTTCTCGACATGCTGAATCCTGCATTTCGAGGTTGTTTGGGTATATGAGCGCATGATAGCAAACATTAACCGATAAATAACCTAGACTCGTTATCGGGGCTAATACCAATCGATATACAGATGTGATCGCTCATTACTCTTGGTCGTGCTTTTACTGTGTACTTTGCCCCTTAAGAGATGAATGCTGAAAATATGAAGAGTAGGCTGGATGAAATTAGTTCTGGTACATGGAATTTTTAATACGGGCCGTGTTCTTGGTTGGATGAAACGCCAATTCGAAGCGCAAGGCTATGAGTGCTTCACGCCGACACTTGCTCCATTTGATGGCCGTCACGGCATCGAGTACGCCAGTGCGAGCCTAAAGCAACAGATAGAGGCGCGCTTCGGTGAAAATGAGCCGATTAGTCTGGTTGGTTTTAGTATGGGAGGAGTTATAGCTCGCTACTATCTGCAGAAACTAGGCGGGGCCACTCGAACGGTAAACTTTTTTTCTCTATCGACGCCTCATCAGGGCAGCTACTGGGCTTATCTTCCCTACCCATCGAAAGGGATGAGACAGCTTAGGCCTAACAGCGCATTGCTGCGATCTCTCGATGCTGATGAAGTCAGCTTGCAGGGGGTCAATGTATTCTCATATTGGACGCCGATAGATTTCACCATAGTGCCGAGCTCCAGCTCCTATTGGCCTGTTGCTGAAAACAAAAGGTTCTTTATCGTGCTGCACCTGTCGGTCATCTTCAGTCGTAAAATTGTCACCGAAATCTTGGATAATCTTAGCTCGGAATAAGTCCGTTTTCCTCTTGGCGAAAAGGGGCAATACTGATTTTAGGTATTACGTCTATGGGTAAATATTCGCTGCTTCAAGGCGGGTAGAGCCTCCAGAGAGCAGAGAAGTAATCCCGTCCATATTAACGCGAAACTCACCACTTTTACCTGATCGAAGTGTTCATTAAACAGGAGTACGGCTAATAAAAAGTGCATGCTGGGTTCGATATATTGCATCAGACCTATCATAGACAGGCTGGTACGGCTGATGGCTAAGGCGAAAAAAATCAGCGGTAACAGGGTGACTGGTGCCGTTCCCATATAGAGCAGCAATTGAGAAAGCTCACCGCCGAGTGCCACGCTTTGATCTGATACCCATAGCCAAATAATGTAGAGGGCAGCAAATGGCACTAAAAGCAGAGCTTCTAAAGTCACCGATGTCAGCGAGTCGAAACGGATAAATTTTTTACACAATCCATAGAGAGCAAAAAATCCCCCCATGCTAAGTGCCAACCAAGGCAGCTCTCCATAGCTATATACCATGTAGCCTATACCGGCAGTTCCGAGCATGACGGCGGCTTTTTGTGCCGAAGTGAGCTTATCTTTGAGAAAAATCACGCCTAAGCCTATGGCAAAGATAGGATTGATAAAGAAGCCTAAACTCGCCGCTAATACCTGACCGTGGGTGATGGCCCAGGTGAAACTATACCAAGAGACGCACATGATAAGCGTAGCCAATCCGCACAGGGCGAGGGAGCGCTTATCGGACATCACAAGCTTTATCGAAGGCATTTTTCGGCGCAAGACTAAGAACACCAATGCCATGAAGGGCACGGAAAACAAGATTCGAAAGGCCAACATCTCATTGATATCCGCACCGGGTAGGTACTGATAATAAAGCGGCATTAATCCCCATAAAAGAAAGGAGAAAGCCGCAAGGGAGTTACCCTGAATGGATGAACGTACCTTACTGGTGTCAGTGGAGTGCATATAAAATTAGTCTGAGATCATTTAGGGGAGAAAAAGGCGGCAATTCTCTCATTGAACTGGCTGGAGGTATGTGACAAAGATCACTTCTCATATCAATCTTTCTAGATCTCGTTCTCTTGTTAATAGGCTGATAAACATGAGGTTTTGTAACTAAAAGGTTATAGTTGTTTTATTCTTTGATTGAGGAATGGAGTGGCGATGGTGATGACGCTGTTTACCGCCTCTTGCTCTCTATCCCATCGAGTTAGTTTGTAACAGTCCGTTAACCGAGCTTCCTTTTTTTTTCAGAGTCGATAGATTAGTCATGGAGATGAAATTGATTCGTATCCAACATTAGTGGGGAGTGTGTGGTTAATGGGAAGTGATAAAAAAGGATTTACATACAGGGCTCTGGCAGGCTTAACAGCTCTGTTGGCCTCATCGGGAGCTATCGCTGCCGATAGAGATGAACTTATCAGTATGGAAGAGCACACCATTCAGGCGCCGTTTAATCTTACTCACCCAGTGCTGCCCGTCGATCTATTGCCCTCTCCCGGGAAAGAGTTGGTTACCTTCGGCGTGGATGACAACCTGCAAAAGTGGTTAGGTATTTACACATTAAATACCGACAATCAACGTTATAGCCTATTCCAAAAATTACTACTTCCACCTTCGTTCTACTCTTTCGATATCAGCGATGAGAGTGATAACGGCCAGGGAAAACAGGGACTCTATTTTTTGTCCAGTGAGCATCTTGTTCAGTATGTGCCTGCGAACAGTTTAGCCCCTTTCGATGTCATTACAGAGATTAACTCTATTACGCTAAAGAAACGTCCGGATTTCATCCGTCGCGGTGAGTTTGTACGAGACCTTAACGGCGATAAGCTTGCCGACATCCTGGTTAGCGATTTTTCACAAGTAAGGCTTCTGATAGCGAAGGCTGAGGGAGGATTTGAAGAGCAGACCTTGCCGATAACTCCACAGGTTAAAGTGAACAAGCATGGCGCTGAGTATATCGAGTCTAAGCTCTATATCAGCGATGCCAACCTGGATGGTCGCAAAGATATCATTAAGATTGCCGAAGGTGAGTTGGAGGTGTACCCGCAAAATGAAACCGGCATGTTTAACACCTTGGCTAGCTACATACCCGTCAGACAAGCCATCAGTGGTGTCGATTGGTGGAATAAGCGTGATGCCTACGGCGAGTCGTTAGATCAAAGTTCCTTGATATACAGGAAGGTTGAGGAGGTCAGAGACATCAATAATGATGGCATTACCGATCTTGTGCTTAGATACACTAAGAGTTCCGGTGTACTGGATAGGGTCAATGATTATGAAGTCTTTCTCGGTGAAAAGATCAAGGGCAAGCTGGTTTTTCCGGCCAAGGCGAACAGTGTTGTGCACGCTGAGGGGACACTAACGGGGTTGGAGTTTATCGATATCGATAATGATGACAAGCTTGAGGTGATGGTGGCCGGATTCGATATTGGTTTGTCACAGATCATCGGCGCGCTGGTATCGGGTAGTATCGATCAGGATGTCTATCTGTTTAAGATGGGCAATGACAGTCTTTTCCCGGCTATTCCCAATGTATCTAAAGAGGTTGAGCTAAGTTTTAGTCTCACATCGGGTCAAAGCGGTAGCCCTGTGGTTAAGCTGGCCGATATTAACGGGGATAAATTGCAGGATCTCTTACTCTCGGATGGTCAGGATAGATTAAAAGTTTACTTGGGCGATCCCGGTGGAAAACAGTTTAAGCGTCGCAGTGAGCAATTTAATACCCTGTTGCCACAAGAAGGCGATATGTTGTCCAGTGACGATCTTAATGGTGATGGCAAAGATGACATCTTAATTAAATACGGGCGTCAGGATGACAAGAAGTTGTTAAGCCAATTTAAGGTACTTATCTCAGGTTAGGTGCATCTTTGGCTACACTACTAAGCCGTGATCTATAAGCAACGCTCTATATTTAACCACTTTTACGAAACAAATATACCTGTAGAGATAACATAGAGCAGCGCCGAGAGGCGCTGTTTCTGCTGCTGTTTACCTTTCCATTCCCTTAATCACAAACCTATAAATTTAATTACCTTCTATTACTCAGGCTTACAGTTCTTGACGCCTCTTTTTTGTCATAAGTAGCAACCATGTAAATGGTTATAACAATTGGTAATCAAAGGGAGTTTATTTTGAAAAAATCTTTTTTATGGCAGGCACTCATTCTATCCGGTGTATTGCTGGGGATGACGGCGTGTAGCAGTGATGATGAGGATAGCTCCTCCGACGTGAGTTATATTCAATTTTACAATGCTTCACCAAACAGCACCTCGGCGCGGCTATCGATGGATGAGTACGAATATACAGGTGTGGATTTTGCCGATTCTATGGCCAGATACTCATACTCGACAGGTAGCGTCGAGTTGGCCATTGTGGGTAATGATGAGCTGGGTGACGATCAGACCGTTTATGAGCAGAGTCTTAATCTGGGGAATGATGAGGAGCATTTGTTTATGCTGGTGGGGGAGTACCATTCACCCGAATTTATCGATATTAACTATCAAAGAGAGGAGATGGATGAGTTAAACAGCGATGAAGATGAAGACTATAGCAAGATGCAGCTTTTGGTGGCCCATACCGCGATGAATAGTGCTGGGTTTGATGTTTATATTGGTCTCTATGGTCGTGAATTTATTGATGCGACCCTAATTGGGGAGGTGAATTACAGGGAGCATTCAGATGCAGTGATCTTTGATACGGGCGATTATATTCTTTATCTGACTGAGCCGGACTCTCTGGAGCCGATATACACAACAGCAAGCATGTCGTTATCGACTAATACCGTCTATAAGTTGATTATTCGAGAAAGTTTCGGCCCCGGCACGCCAAACATCACCATAGACAGTATCGATTCTACGTCAACTCCTGTGACCTATGCCAATGTTGATGCTCACGCCGAGTTTAGGCTGTTTAACGGGTTGGGTGAGCAAGGTAGCATCGATGCCGAGATGACAAACCATTTAGGTGCCGTCCAAGTGAATGATATTGGAGTGGGGAAGGTCTCTGAGTTTAAAGAGATAGATTTTGATGATTACGGTGTGCGAATTCTGCAGAGTGACTCGGGCGAGTTGTTGGCTAATAATCTATTGGTGACTTTTAACCAGGATGAAAGCAGATCAATTTTTGTCTATCAGGATGAGACTGGCGGGGTGAGAGGCATGACTCAAACACATGATCTCAGGCCGAGGGCATTTGAGTACCAAATGAACTTTACTAATCTGGTGCATGAGTTCGATGATCTCACCATTTATTTTGTTCGTTCCAGTGAAACCATAGAATCGGCAGAATATAAGATAGATGATGCCGACTTTGCCGAGTTGAATTCGCTGACCATACCGTCCGGAGAGTATGAGATAAGTGTCGTGAAGCAAAATGATAATGATGATTTGACCTTGCTTTATCAATCCGAGCTACTGAGCTTAAAGGGGGGAGGGAACTACTCGATGGCGCTGATAAAAGATACTTCTATGCCGTTGGGCTATCAGTTGTCACTGTTTCAATAGGCATTTAAAACACTCGCTGAAAAAGCAGAGTATTCACTCTGCTTTTTCATATTCTTTGTCCGTTTCACTGGAGTGACGCATCAGGTTGAGCAGTAAGGGGCTCGAGAGTAGGTGCTCTCTTTGTATGGAAAAAGAGACATAAGTATATCGTTTTCCATTATATCTGGCACCATCGAGTCTATCGTTGAGTGCTTCTCCGCAGGCAATCCGTACCCCGGTGAAAAAATCCATTAACTTGATCCCTATGTCAGATCTTGCCCGGTAACCTAACGCCAAAGTTAACGGATTTTCGATCAAACTCAATAACAGATGCGTCATGTAGTCCTCAGCGATATGTCGTCCCCCAAGATAGGCGCTTAAAATGTAAGTCGAGGCCGCCTGATCGCTACCGACCAAATGTGCTGGCGTGAGTTCACTGTCATCCAATTGACCCGTAAGCAGTGAGTCTAAGGTTTGAGGACTGACCCTTAATAGAATGATATGACCGATGAGCACTCCGTCTACCTGATAAAAGGTCACCTCGGTAGAAGCGTGCTCTACGAGTGGAGTGATAAAATCCGGGTTCCAGTTTTCACGCTGGCGGGTAAGATTACTGTGGTAGTGACATATCCAGCGTATCATCTGGCCTGCATTGTCTGCGTGCTTATTTATCTTGTCGAAATTGATGTTGTCGCTCGGAATGTAGGGGTGGGCTCCCATCACATGGTTATAACTGGTTTGTTGATCTAACATACGCTGAAACGCAGACATTGAGGGTAGCTGTTTTAACTCAAAGTCAGGGTTTGATAACAGCAAGTGCGCTTCATCTGAAAAGTATTCCATTAGTGCAATCTGACGTCGAATGTTGGGACTGACTTTACCTCGTTCCCAGCGACTGATCGCAAGAGAGTCAATATCCGCGAATAGCTCACTATAAGATTGCAACTCGAGTGCCAGCCCCTCTTGGGAGAGCCCCCTTTGAGAACGCCTTTTTAAGAGATACTGGTCTATTCCTGAAAACTGCTCGTTGCTCATATCACCCTCTTTAGTTCCACATCAGCACATTCGTCTAGGCATGAGGTTATTTTTTTTTCGGAGCCATGCCCTGATGAAAATTCAATCAAACTGATTAAATAGCGTCACTGACTTATCTGTAATGTACCGCTTTTTATTGAGGAACACACTATGACAAACATGAAAAAAACCTTACTTGCAGCATTGTGCGTTTCACTTCTGAGTGGCTGTGCGAGTACCTCTGATGGTGAAAATGGAAATCAAGATAGCAACCGTGGATTGAAAACCGGCATCGCTGGTGGTGCGATCTTAGGTTTAGCCTTGGGCGCAGTTACAGGTGATGCAAGTATGGCTGCTAAAGGTGCTTTGGTGGGAGCCACTGCTGGTGGCGTTGCTGGTGCTTCTGCAGATTATCATAATGATAGGGAAGATTATCGTAATGAAAATGGTAACAAAAACATTAATATAAATGGCTTGGGTAATGCGACTAACCCCGTAGCGGCACAATCGACAAGCGCGCCGCAAAATTGGGATAAGCTAGATGACTTTACCGGTGATTGGCAGATTAATATCTGGGCGTTGGCGGAGGATGGAAAACGTATCGAGGCTACTGGCGTTGCCAAAGGCAGCTTAACTAGAACAACAACGGCTCAGTTGAACTTCGAGAATCTCAATGTCGATGGTGTTTCCCATGAGTTAACGGGGCTGATTCAATTGGGCTTTACCCCTACAGCCGGCTATAGCTTAGAGACGGAGTTCAGTAACAATGACAAGATGCGCTTCTCTGGCGAATATCAGGCTAACAATCAGAGATATAGTTATTATCCTGTCGGTGTAAAAGGGCAGACCTTATCGGGTGATGAGCGTAATAACATGCGTGTCGAACTGCGCTTTGCCGGAAAAGATGTGTTTCTTGTCGATACCTTTACCCAGATCAAAGGCGAAGATGTGCAGATACAATCGTATCGTTTTACCCGTCAGGGTTAGAGTCGGGGACGGTGCCAACGCTATTAAAAATTAAACGAGCCAGATGGCTCGTTTTTTGAATTTATGAGATAAAGCTGAGAGTTGCAATACAGCCGCTTTCCGGAGCCTGGCTCAAATTAAACTCCCAATCGTATCGCTGACATAGTGCATCGACAATCAATAACCCCAAGCCATGCCCCTGTGGAGATTGCTCCGACTCATTGAGTCCGGTGCCTTGGTCGGTGATTCGAATGCAGTTTTGATCCACTTCTATAGCAATCACGCCCGCATCGCAGGCATTGATGGCGTTGTTGAGTAAATTGGTCAGTAACATACGTAGTACGGACTCACTGGGCTGGATCTTAGGTTCGCAGTGCATCTGCAGCGTAATGCTCAAGCCTTTACTCTCGGCTAGGGGTTGTACGTACTCGATGATATGTTCGAGCTCACTGCGGTTAATGATTCTGAGCTGGACGTTTTCTTTTGCTTGCTCCTGCTTGACCAAGCTAAGCAAAGCCTCGATGGTATGCTGCATATCTGTCGCGGCTTTAGCTATTCTCTCTCTTTGCCTTGTCTGATATTCGGGTTCAGCCTTCTGCTTAAGTAACCAGGTCGCCCCCAGAATGACGGTGAGTGGTGTTCTTAATTCATGGCTGGCATACCTGGCAAAGGCTTGTTCCTGCTGAATTAACTTCTCATTTTGTTGGCGATAACGGTTAAGGCTCTCCGCTAATTCATTAAATTCGATGGCCGAGTCGCTCGGCACCGAAAAATGGCTATTGGGATCGTTCGATTTGAGCTGCTGGCTCAACTGAGTGATGGGCGTTATTAATCTGCGGGTGAGCTTGATGATAGCGTAGCCAAACAGTAAAAAAAGTACCAACACGACAATGATTGATATCAGGTTTATGTAGCGCCATTCAGTGGGTGATAACTCGACGTGTTCGGCATTCATGATGATCAGTAAGGGGAAGCGTGTACCATCTTGAGTGTATTCACTGTGGTAAAGGAAAAGGTCGTCGAAGTCGCTGTTCTGGATCTCATCGAGAAAACCTATAGGGTACTGGGCTAAGGCTCGATATTTTTTCGGTAAATCCTGAACACGATTATAGGCCCGGATATTGGTTGTGATAATTAACGGGGATTTAGCCTCATGCTTAAATTGAACGATTGCCGTACCAGCACTTTGCTGTAATGTTCTGCGGCTTAACTCATCTTCCAACCAATACAGCATTGACTGACTGAGCACAAAGAGTGTGGCTCCTACGACAACGGCAATGAAGGCAAAATAGAGGCTAAGTTTACTTGTCATTGTGTTGGCCGGACTTCTTTTCGTCGGGGAGGTCAACATCAATTGCTCGTAAGCTCAAGTTTAAAACCTATTTTAGGCACGGTGATCAATATGGGGGTTTCGAAAGGTTTATCTAGCTGGTTGCGTAGCTGATACATATGGCTGCGTAAAATATCATTACTCGGCGGAGTGTCACCCCACAGTTCATCGATTAGCTCTTCTCGTTTTACGATATTGGGTGCTTTATGCATAAGATAATGCAAAATTTGATAGCAAGCGGGCGTAAGCGCGAGCTTTTTACCACTGCGATAGACTTGATGCTTGGCGGTATCGAGTTCAAGAGAACCATATTTTAATACGCCTCGGGCGACCTTACCCTGATGTCGATTAATTAAGGCCGTGACTCTGGCATTGAGAACATCTAAATCGAAGGGTTTTGCAAGATAGTCATCGGCGCCTGAGGCAAAACCGTTTAAAAGATCTTGTTTATCATCCAGTGCCGTTAACATGAGAATAGGGGTGGTGCAGCCCATATGTCTCAGCTTCTTGGCTACAGTTAAACCATCCATCTTGGGCAGCATAAGATCTAAGATGATGAGGTCGAAACACCCATCGAGTGCGAGCTTATAGCCTAGCTCACCATTAGCCGCAAAATCGACCTCTGTTCCCTGGGATTCAAAAAAGTCGGCAAGTATACCTGCCACATCCTGGTTGTCTTCGACAATGAGTAATTGTGTTAAAGCCATCTGTTCCTCTGATTAACGATAGAAGCTAATTATTACACTATTATGTGGAAGAAATGTCGATGATAATAAATTCACATAGTTAGCTGTATGTTTCTCTCCGCTTTCTGTTTATTGAAGGTTTCTTAGTATGGCACAGCCAACGTCCACAAATCGCGGTGATGGTCAGATTTGTCTCTCTATTCTTATTCCTATGTACAACGAGGCTGAAATGCTTCAGCCACTATTTTCCCGTTTAAGCCAAGTGTTATCGAATATTCCTGAATCATCAGAAATTGTTTTTATCGATGATGGCAGTAGTGATAATACCTGGGATCTGCTGCAGCAGTTACCCGTATCATCCAGTGAACATCAGTGTATTCGTTTGAGTCGGAACTTTGGTAAAGAGGCTGCGATGACGGCAGGGCTAGAGCAGGCAAGAGGACTAGCCGTTATCTTGCTCGATGCCGATCTTCAAGACCCGCCTGAATTAATCCCTCAGATGTTGCAGGCTTGGAGCGAGGGGTTTGATGTCGTTAATATGAAACGCAGGAAACGCCTGGGGGAATCTTGGTTTAAGCGTCTGTCTGCTGCAGCCTTTTATCGGATAATCAATGGTATGGCCGAGTCTCCGGTGCCGGAGAATGTTGGAGACTTTAGGCTTATCAGCCGTCAGGTCGTCGACAGTATTAACAAATTATCCGAAAGAAATCGATTTATGAAAGGGATACTGAGTTGGCCTGGTTTTTCCCAAATAGAGATATTGTTTGACCGTGACCCACGTCATCTCGGCGAGACTAAATGGAATTACAGTAAGCTTGTCGGTTTAGCGATGGATGGCATTACATCATTTAGTATCAAGCCCTTGAGGCTGGCGACCTGGGCCGGGATGATCACCGCCTTCTCTGCATTTACGTATGGCGGTTGGGTATTTTTGAAGACCGTGTTGTGGGGAGAGGTGGTGACGGGTTATCCCTCCTTAATGATAGTGCAGGTTGCGCTTGCCGGGGTTCAATTACTGGCTCTGGGTTTGATTGGTGAGTATTTAGGTCGAGTATTTATGGAGGTAAAACAGAGGCCGATATACCTCATTCGTGAGGTGGGACAGCAACAAAGCACGCGTACCAGTGTGAGTCATTCTGAGGTGGGTGAGAATGTTCGCTATCTGGAGTCGACGGGATGATCAATAGATTAAAGTCCTTATCTCCGGCTCAATATTCACTCGCAGTTTTGGTTACGGCTTTGTGCGTGCGTCTGGTGTCGCTCGCGTTTTATCCTCTGATGGATACCACCGAGGCGAGATATGGTGAGATGGCCAGGTT
>SDWK01000450.1 GCA_004195335.1 Shewanella sp. | reverse complement strand
TTATAAGCCAATCGTGATTTATAAATCAAACTTAAATCAACAAAGACGATAATAACAATGAAAAAAACTGCAATCATTCTTGCCATCGCGAGTGCCGGATTTACCATGTCGGCTCAGGCCGCTAATCCAGAGCCTTTTACGGTGCAACATCTAGTTAAAATCAATAAGCTTCATTCACCTGCTTTATCAAATGGTGGCAGTAAGATTGTTTATGCTGTCAAAAAATTTGATGCCGCTGGTGAATCCAGTTCCGATCTCTATATTAAAGACCTGTCTCAAGTTGACAGTGAAGCGAAACAGCTCACTTCAGCCGCGGGGACAGAACATAGTGTGGCTTTTGCTGCAGACGACCAATCTATCTATTTTCTCGCCAATCGCAGTGGCTCCAGTCAATTATATAAGATGTCTTTAACCGGTGGGGAAGCCATTCAGGTCTCTGACTTTCCACTCGATGTTCCAGAAGCCACTTGTTTGTCGCAAAACTCAATGGCGAAATGCTCACAAATGCCGTGGATGTGACTGCCGGTTTAGATACGGAAACGCCGCCAAAACCGTTTTCGGGTATGGAAGAGGTGACTTTCACACCTGATGGTAAACACCTTGTCTACACCGCTAAAGCACCGGGCAAAGATCAGGCCTGGATCACCAATTACGATTTATGGCAAGTTCCGGTAACCGGCGGTGATGCGGTGAATCTTACCGAAGCCAATAAAGCCTGGGACGCCAATCCGACGTTCTCTGCCGATGGCCGATACCTGGCTTATCTGGCCATGACCAAGCCTGGTTTTGAAGCCGACAGATACCGCATTATGTTGCGTGATACGGTAACAGGGCAGGAGAAAGAGGTTGCTCCGTTATGGGATAGAAGTGCGAGTTCGCTTACTTTTGGTAAAGATAATCGTACCCTTTATGTCACGGCTCAGGATGTTGGCCAGGTCACCATATTTGAAGTAAATACCCAATTTGGTGATGTGAAAACGGTTTACAACGATGGTAGTAATAGTGTCGTTGGTGTGACTAACGATAAGATTATTATTAACCACAAATCGTTAGTTCAACCGGGCGATCTCTATTCGATGAACTTAGATGGTCAGGGGGTTAAGCAACTGACTCAGGTAAACCGCGAAAAATTAGCCGAGATCAAGTTTGGTGAATTTGAGCAGTTTAGCTTTAAGGGCTGGAACAACGAAGAGGTACATGGTTACTGGATCAAGCCTGCCGACTATAAAGCCGGTCAGAAGTATCCTATTGCTTTCCTCGTTCATGGTGGTCCACAAGGATCATTCGGTAACTCATTCAGCAGCCGCTGGAACGCTCAACTGTGGGCGGGTGCCGGTTACGGTGTGGTCATGATCGACTTTCATGGTTCAACCGGCTATGGCCAGGAATTTACCGACTCGATAACACAAGATTGGGGCGGTAAACCCCTCGAAGATCTTCAGAAAGGGTTGGCAGCGGTCACTAAACAGCAAAAGTGGCTGGACGAGACTCGTACCTGTGCCTTGGGTGGTTCATACGGTGGCTACATGATGAACTGGATCCAGGGTAACTGGAGTGATGGCTTCAACTGTCTGGTCAATCATGCCGGTCTGTTCGATATGCGCTCTATGTACTACGTGACCGAAGAGCTATGGTTCCCTGAATATGAATTCGGTGGTACCTATGAAAATAACAAAGAGCTTTACGAGAAGTTTAATCCGGTGAACTACACAGAGAACTGGAAGACGCCAATGTTAGTGATTCATGGTGAAAAAGACTTCCGTGTACCTTATGGTCAGGGTTTAGCCGCGTTCAGCTTGATGCAACGTAAAGGGATCCCATCTGAGTTGCTTATCTATCCAGAAGAGAACCATTGGATCTTGAATCCGGATAACCTTGAGCAATGGTATGCCAATGTACTGGGTTGGATGGATCGTTGGACCGAAAAGAAATAAGCGTTCAAGCTTGAAATAACAAAGAGTTACTCATTGAGGCCAGAATATTTATTCTGGCCTTTTTTATTGTTAACGATTAAGTTGAGACTAGAATGGGATCGGCTTTCTAAAGGTCATGTGGACCGAGCAATAATAGATCAAGGGATAGGTAATGCGGTTAATCCAGCTTTTTAAAAAGGAGTTGTCTCACGAAGCTCGTACCTGGGTGCGTGACGAGCTTGTATCGGAGCAGCAGGCAAATTCGATATTGGCTCGCTACGGAACAAGTCTCAGCGATGACACCGATAAGAATTCATTCGGTTATTACTTGCTGATGTCATTGGGGGTTTTGTTTATCGGTTTAGCACTGATCCTGATCGTTTCCCACAATTGGGATGAGATCCCCAGAGTCATTCGTACGGGAAGTCTACTGTTATTGACGCTGGTGACTAATGCCGTCGGTATTAAACTCTTTTTATCGAATCGAAGTCGAGCTGGCATCATCTGGTTACTTTTTGGCTGCATGAGTTATGGTGCCAGTATCATGCTCATTGCACAGATCTATCACCTGGGAGAGCACTTCCCCGATGGCATATTCTGGTGGGCATTGGGTATATTGCCCTTAGTGGTATTTACCCAGAGTCGACTATTGGCGCTGTTATCGTTGAGCTTGGCCAGTATCTGGTTACTGGTCGAAACCGGAGAAGATTTTTTCCCGACGCTTTATCCGATATTCGTATTAGTCACACTTTGGTTAACCTTGTTTCAGGCGCGTTCCCGTTTACTGTTCCTCGCCTGTGTGGTGGGTTTGCTTGTTTGGATAAACTTAGCTCTGGCATGGATCATGGGCAGTGGCTATCACTTCGATCCCGTTTCAGAGCAATTACCATTTACCTTAGGCCTGGGACTTATCATAAATGGGGTTGCCTGGTGGCTAATGCGCGCCAATAAGAGTGACTGGCGAGAGTACGGGCTGGTGGTCCACATCTGGTTACTCAGGGCGGCAATTATTACCTTATTAGTATTAAGCTTCGAAGGCGTATGGGAAGAGTACCCGAGTAGCCAGAGTTGGTTGTCAGTGATGAGTGTTATCTTCATCATAGTGTCGGGAATGCTTGCTTTTCGATTATCTCGCGCAAGTGGTCGATACGCATCATTACCGGCATTGATGCTGACTGGTTATCTGGCGCTCTCATTTTTCTTGATGAGTGGGTTTAGCCATATGGAATTTATTGCAGCCATTGCGACCAACTTGATGCTGCTATTGATGGGGATCCTCTTGATACGAAGAGGGATAGATCAAGCTGAAACGCATTATTTCTATACTGGTATTGTCGTCCTGTTGCTGACGGCATTTATTCGCTACTTTGATCTCATTGGTGATTACATTGGTGGCGCGCTATTGTTTCTTGTTGCTGCCGGAATTTTGATGGCCTCGGCAAAATATTGGCAGCATCATGTCGCCCTTATCGCGTCAAAACAGGGAGAAGGTAGCGAATGAATACCATGACAATGCCTGCTTGGCTGCATAACAAGCCCGGTAAACGTACGGTACAAATAGGGCTTATTTTAACCCTCTTTTTTCAATTGACTGTTTTGAGCGTCGAATACCTAGGCTCGGTATTGCCGATATGGACAGGTGAAGAGATCATCTTAAAGACTGAGCCCGTTGACCCACGCAGTCTGTTTAGGGGCAATTATGTCCGTTTGAACTATGAGATTAATCGCATCCAGGTTGA
>SDWK01000447.1 GCA_004195335.1 Shewanella sp. | reverse complement strand
ATAATATAATGATGAGGGAGAGAAACAATGAAACATGCAAACTTAAGCCTTGTAGCCGTTGCGACTATGTTGGCTGTAAGTGTGAATGCACAAGCTGGAGATACAGAGTTCAAATTTGGAGGATATGTAAAAACGGATGTTATGTTCAGTGATTACAGTAACGGTGCCCCGGACTCTGGAAATCTATCCAGACAGTTCTATGTTCCCGGAACGATTTATGGTGTCGGCGGTAACGGGGAGCAAGTTGTCGATTTTCAGGCACGCGAGTCACGCTTTAATTTCAAAACCAGTACCGATCTCGATGGTCATAAGCTAAGTGGGTTTATCGAACTGGATTTTTTAACTCATTCTGATGGTAATGATCGTGTTTCAAACAGTTACTCTCCTCGTATTCGTCATGCCTTTATCAGTTTCGACAACTGGACTGTGGGTCAGACCTGGAGTACGTTCCAAAACCCCGGTGCGCTTCCTGAGAACTTAGATTTTGTCGGCGCGGCTGAAGGTACGCCGTTTGTTCGTCAGTCTCTGGTTCGTTATACCAATGGTGGCTTCCAGTTTGCGGTAGAGAACCCTGAGACCACGGTGACGCCAAACGGTGGCGGTACTCGCATCACCAGTGGTAGTGGTATGGTGCCTGATTTCGTTGCGCGCTATAATTTTAAAACTGAAGGTGGTGCTAAGTTCACTGTGGCCGGTTTAGCACGACAGCTGAACATTGAGAAAGGTGACTTGGATACTCAAGAGATGGGTTACGGTGTCAGCTTTACCGGTGTCATTCCTGTGGGTAGTGATGATATTAAACTTTCAGCGACAGCAGGTGACGGCATGGGCCGCTATATGGCGCTCAACTATGCCAATGCTGGTGTCTTAAACAGTGACGGTGATATTGAGACCATAAGCTCTTACGGTGGTTTTGCCTCATATCGTCATTGGTGGAATGATAAGTGGCGCTCAAGCTTTACCGTTTCAGGTTTTAAAGCCGATAATGATGTGGCGTTAACGGGTGGTTTAGTGAATGAAGAGTCGTATTCTGGTTATGTGAACCTACTCTATTCACCGGTTAAGCCTCTGACCGTCGGTGTTGAGTATATGTATGCGGAAAACACCAAGCAAAATGGAGATAACGGCGAGTTAAACCGAGTTATTTTCTCGGTAAAATATGTGCTTTAAGTAAAATTTCCCATTAAAAAAGGAGGCTTAGGCCTCCTTTTTATTTAACCACTCCAATCAGCTTTGCTATTGAAGTCATTAGCAGATGTACCGCTTTATGCTGATTGCTTAAGAAGCTGATTTTCTCGCACAAACTGTTCGAATTCGGTGCAGCCACCAACGTGCTCTTTATCAACGAAGATCTGTGGAACCGTCTCAACGGGCTTGCCTACCGTTTTTTCAAGATCAGCCTTGCTGATCCCTTCGGCATGAATATCGACATACTTGAATTTAAAGTCTTCTCGAGCTTCAACAAGTTGCTCTGAAAGTTGTACCGCTCTAACACAGTATGGGCAGCCTGGACGGCCAAAAATTACGACAAACATATTTGCTCCTGAGAATTTATACGCGTACTTTATACCACAGGAGGAGTATATTTGCATATTCTCTAATGATTATACTTATTCTCAATCTGATAACGCCCCTGATAATCGAAGAACGTTTCGATTAAATCCCATCGTTTTTTGTTCTGTTTAAGAAGTAATAGGTCGGGCTTTCTGAATTGATGAGTCGCTGCGATGACCTGTTCAACATCTTTATATTGTTCATGTTTCAATCCTGGAGTACGTGTATGAGTCAGAACGAAGAGGGCGTAGAAGGCTCTGATTTGTGCCTTTGTCTGTAAACTGAAGTATCTGCAGTAATCATTGCCATCGATATCTATGTAGCGCACCTTTAATTTCTCGGCTTCATTTTCCAGTAACATCGCCTGACACTTAAAAAGGTGGTGATGTTTTTGCTGTAAAACCTCTTTCAATCGTTTATCCGGATCGATCAACATCGCATCGCATTGGTGACAAATCTTTGCTGCTATATCATTTTCTGCTCCACAATTAGGGCAAGATTTAGAGCGAAAACGAAAGTCGCATTGAGTTTTTTTACCTTTATGTTCTACCAATGCCTGGCAGCGGCGTCCAAAGTGTTCAATGATATCGCCATCGTCATCGACAAGTCCCCAGAAAATGTTGGCAAAGTCGCAAACCGGGCAGTGAACCTGTACCGGGACACTCTTGCTATTGGGTTTATTCTGTCCCACTTCAGGGAAAAAGAGATCGTATCCATTCGCAGCATAATCGATGATCAGGCATTCTTCTTTGCCTTCGCAGATCCTAAGACCTCTACCGACCATCTGCTGAAATAAACTCACCGACGCCGTAGGTCTTAAAATGGCGATAAGATCCACATGAGGAGCATCGAAGCCTGTGGTCAGTACGGCGACATTAACGAGATATTTTATTTTTCTTGCCTTGAAATCACAGATGATTTCGTCTCTGTCGACGGTTTTTGTATCGGCCGTGATGAGGGCTGCCGTTTCGTGCACTAAATGCTGCATTATCTCTTGAGCATGACGAACAGTAGCGGCAAAGATAATGATACCTTGTCTGCTGGCGCCTATTTCAATGAGTTGTTTTATTATCGCGGTAGTGGCACGTCCGCAGTGACTGAGTAGATCATTAACCTCTTTTTCCTGATATTCACCACTGGGTGACGTTTTTAAGGCGTTAAAATCGTACTGTACCGATAACCCATCGAACATTTTTGGCTTGCTTAGGTACCCTTGTTTAATCAACGGGCGCATTGGAAGTTCAAAAATGCACTGTTGAAATACCGCTTTATCAGGATTACCAATCTTACCGTGATAATGATGGTGATATATCCAGCCCCTATCAAGACGGTAAGGCGTCGCAGTAAGCCCCAAAAGCCTTATTTTGGGGTTTTTAGCCCGCAGGTGAGATAAGAGTTGTTGATATTGACTGTCAGTTTCTGAGCTTACCCTGTGGCATTCATCGATGATCACCAAAGAGAAAGGTTCATTGAACTGTTCTGGCGCTCGAACGGCGGACTGAATGCTGGCAACCACGGTTTTATTCTTTGTCGATTTTTGGTTAAGCCCGGCAGAGTAGATACTTGCCTCAGCGGTGAGTAACCCCACTTTTTCGGCATTTTGAGCGACTAATTCTTTTACATGAGTTAATACGAGCACCCGGCC
>SDWK01000961.1 GCA_004195335.1 Shewanella sp. | reverse complement strand
AGTCAGAAATCACGTAAATCTACAAATAAATCACTCAATTTTCCGTTTGACATCTCCATATTTTCGAGTTAGCACCTCTATACGAGTAAGTTATCCAGTAAATCTGTGGATAACTATGTTGGAAAAGCAGGGGTAAAAAAATACAAAGAAAAAAAACAGCAAAAATATCGAAAAATGATTAATGGATAATGTTTTTTATCAATAACTTAAGCGAATGCTTTTCGCTCCTGTTATCAACAAGCAGGTTACAGGTTGTTTTTTGACCACCAATTGATATCTGTAAAATCTCAGGTAAAATTGATCAAATGAAAACGACACCCAAACCTCCCCACAGTATCGAAGAGTTAATGCTACGAGCCAATAACATGGCGGGGCTAACATTAGGCCAACTCGCCGACTCACATGGCTTATCTACCCCAATTAATTTGAAAAGAGATAAGGGATGGGTTGGCCAACTCATCGAACATGAGCTAGGCGCGATTGCGGGTTCAAAGCCTGAACAGGACTTCATACATCTTGGCATCGAACTTAAAACTATTCCTGTCGATGCTAACGGCAAACCAATGGAAACAACCTACGTGACCGTTGCTCCCCTAGTCAACATTCAAGGTTTAACATGGGAAGACAGCGTAGTGTGTCATAAACTTCAAACTGTTCTTTGGGTACCAGTACAAGGTGAAAGGCTGATACCTGTGGCAGACAGGCAAATTGGAACCCCAATACTCTGGAAGCCAAATTCAGTCGAGCTCGCACTGTTAAAACAAGACTGGGAAGAGATAATGGAGTTTATCTCTATGGGTCAAGTTAAACAGCTTACCGCAAGGCACGGAGAGGTACTTCAACTTAGGCCTAAAGGAGCAAACAGTCGCTCCGTCACACAGAGCATTGCTCAAGATGGCTCTACCGCGATGACCAATCCAAGAGGATTTTATCTGAAAATCCAGTTTACACAGGCTATTCTCGCACGATTTTTTGGTTAACTCCTCTTTGTTAATCGCTGACGGCATTACCTGAAAGGTGGTAGACGATAACCATTCAATTCACAGAGTAAGTCTTATTCGTCCGATTTAGTCTTACCTCTAAGTAGATACAAAACTAGAAATCACTTCATCTAGCCATCTACACGGCTCACAATTTTGAGTTTAAGCTTGTTTATGTACAAAACTCACTCTCATTTGACAAAGATCACAAATACTAGTGGAAATCATAGGGGTATTTTCTATAAACTACCGCATCCTGAATAAAGAACGCAGCATTAGGATATCCCTGAGAGAGTGAAAGCACGTATACAAGCAAAAAAACTACTTTTTGCGATTTTCGCTTGGGGAATTGCCATGGCTGCATTTGTGTTTTTTCGATATGCACAAGCGCCAGAACTTCCGCAGTGGGCAACAGGCAGTGTAGATCTTGCCACCTTAGCGATCTATATGGGGATAATCTTCGGTAGTTTGCACTGGATGTCTAACCTTATTGCCGATTTTAGTGCGATTAATCGACTCCCCTATCTTTTCTCCGTTATTTTTAAGGGACTGTTCCTTCTGCTTGGAGCAACCACTCTTGCCTATATAACCCAATTTTTAAACATGTGGGCCATAGTGAATCACATGGCAACGTTAAGGCAGATGTTGACGGCTCACATACTTTATAGCCCATCATTCCAAGCTTTAATCATATACTTAGTTGTCGTCAGGGTGGGACTAGCCTTCATTGAACAGATGGCGCTGTTAGTCGGACCTCGCGTGTTACTCAATATAGGTCTGGGAAAATACCATAAACCGAGATACGAACAGAGACTATTCCTCTATCTGGATATGGTTGCCTCAACGACCCATGCAGAATCATTAGGCGACTATCGATTTAGCCGGTTAATACAAGATAGTTTTAGCCTACTTGCTGATACCGTGACCAATAATGAAGCCGAAATTTATCGCTATATGGGCGATGCAGTCTTAATACACTGGCCACTCGAAGACGGGATCCTTAAAGATAGAAGCTTCAATATCTACTATGAATTCAGCCAGCAACTCAATTGGCAACGTCAGTATTTCGAAGAGCAATATGGCTTTGTCCCAAAATTTAAAGCCGCTGCTCATTGTGGTCAAGTTGTCGCAGCCGTAGTCGGAGTTCATAAACAGGAGATAAGCTTCTTCAGTGACGTACTCAACACGCTGGCGAGATTGCAAGATCAATGCAATCCACTTGGACAAAGAATGCTAATCTCAGGTGCATTAGAATCAAGAATTGAAAAAGATAGCAGTCAATATACTTTAAATAACCTAGGCCCGATTAAGTTGAAAGGAAAGCAACATTTGACCGAAGTATTCGGTGTGTCGCCTAAAGTCAGCTAAATATCGAGAATGACTGCTAGATTTATGCGAGGGGTAACTCTACTACCCCTCCCTTCCTTCCAATAAGTTTTGAATCGCTAGTCCTAACGTTCTGAAAGTCAAAATGCGGCTGGAAGTCTGTCGCCACACCAAGCCAATATCTCTATAGGGCGCATCACCAGGCGGTTGCATGACACTTAGCTCTGTATCATTTAATATTCCAGCATCTATGGCCATCTGAGGCAAAAAAGTAGTACCCAGCTTACTATTTACCATCTGAACCAGAGTATGCAGGCTGGTCGCAGAAAATGGGTTAACCTTGGCACTATCGCCCAGCTGGCAAGCCGTTATGGCATGACCGGTAATACAATGCTCGGCTTGAAGAAGAAAAATACTCTCGTCAGGAAATGACTTGAAATCTAATGGCTCATGGATCTCATCGGCTAACTCTTCATGTACCACCAGTTTAAACGGATCGATACCGACCTTCATGCTGTGATAACCACTCGTATCGACGGGAAGCGCCAAAAGCAATAGATCCAGCTCCCCCTTCCCCAACGCATCGAGCAAACGTTCGGTGGTGTCCTCCTTCAAAAGCAGATTCAAATCCGGATAGCTCTTCTGACAATGTTTAACAACTCGGCTCAATAAAAATGGCGCAATTGTCGGAATGCAGCCGAGACGGATATCCCCGGTCATCGGTTCCCCTTGATGCTTCACTAATTCAACAAGATCATCGACATCAGTAAGTAGTTTTCTTGATCTTTGAACAACTTGTTCATGAATAGCCTTAAAAATAAAAGTCTTATATTCTCGTTCAATCAACTGATGCCCTTGCTTGTCTTCCAGATGTTGTATTTCACTGGAGAGTGTCGATTGAC
>SDWK01000050.1 GCA_004195335.1 Shewanella sp. | reverse complement strand
ATCTGGAACCATGTGCTGCGTTTCCGTGGTGTGGATGTTAAAACTTCCCGTAGTCAAGCCGCACCAACGGCCAGTGGTAGCTATACCTTGGTTGAAACTGCTGAAGAGATACGTTTTCAGTACTCTCGTCCTGAGATTACTTTAGATGAGTTAAATGCTTCAAATACCTTGTTCTACTTTAAACAGGTTGTAACACAGCCAGCTCGTCTTGCGGGCACGGCTCTGCTGGTTAAAGAGACCATGGATCAAGAAGCGTTACCTCGTCAGGCGTGGACCTACAATACAGGACAACGCCGTGTGCGTAAGGCGCCTAATGTGGCCTTCGATACGCCAGGGTCAGTGTCTGATGGTCTTAGGACAACGGATGATTTTGACATGTTTAACGGCTCTCCAGTTCGTTATAACTGGGAGTTGATCGGTAAGCAGGAAGTCTACATTCCATACAACGATTACAAGCTACATTCGGATAAACTCAAATACGACCAGATTCTTCATCCCGGTCATGTGAATCCTGAGTTTGTACGTTGGGAAAAGCATCGTGTTTGGGTTGTCAAAGCTCAGCTTAAAGAGGGCATGCGTCATATCTACAAGACGCGTACTTTCTACATTGATGAGGACTCCTGGCAGGTATCGCTAGCCGATATTTATGATAATCGTGATGAGTTATACCGTGTTGCCTTTGCGCATGCTATTAACTATTACGAAGTTCCTACACATTGGACTACGCTTGAGGTCTTCCATGATCTTCAATCTCGTCGTTATATAGCAATGGGACTCGATAACGAAGGCCGTATGTATAATTTTGATGCCAAGCTGAGTGAAGCTAACTTCACCCCCGCGGCGTTAAGACGTGCCGGTATTCGTTAATCCTCCGATACAAAAGGGGCATCAATAGGGTGCCCCTCTATCTCTTAAGGAAGTCTGTATGTTGTTTAGCATGCTTCGATTTGTTTCTGTTTATTTAATCGCTGCTCTTTTTATATCACCTGTTTTGGCGAGTGATGCAAACAGTTCAAGTACTCAAATTCAGCCATTAGCCATCGATTCAATCATCCTCGATATTGCAACTAAAGGGACCACTTCGGTTGCTGTAGGTGAACGTGGACACGTTTTTATTTTTGATAGTGAGAAAGAGGGGCAATGGACGCAAGTTTCAACGCCAACAGAAGCCCACCTCACGAAAGTCTTTTTTATTACCCCTGAACTCGGTTGGGCGGTTGGTCATGATGCGATCATTATTCACACCAAAGATGCCGGTCTGACTTGGCAGTTACAGATGGGGTCACCAGAGATAGAAAAACCATTAATGGATATTTTTTTCTTTGATGAACTAAATGGTGTTGCTATAGGTGCTTATGGCTTGTTCTATAGAACCGCTGACGGCGGAAAAACTTGGTTAAGCGAATTCCACGAGGAGTTACTTTTTGAGGAGGATATCAGCTATCTAGCCGAATTAAAGGCAGAAGATGAGGCTATCTACCTGAGTGAACGCAGTGCCTTGCTTCCGCACTTTAACCGCATAAGTGCGCTGTCTAACGGTCAGCTTATTATGGTCGGAGAACTTGGATTAATTGCCGTTTCAGCTAATCAAGGCAAGTTATGGACCAAAGTCGACTTTATCTACGAAGGGTCATTGTTCAATTTGATTCAACTCAAAAACACAATTTTCGTCATGGGGCTGCGAGGTCACATTTTCGAAGCTGATCTTGATATGGGCAGTTGGAAAGAGGTGTCATTACCAGTCAAGTCTACGATTAACGGCGCTTTGCCGAACAATGCCGGTGGGTTAATTTTAGTCGGCAATGCCGGTGTGATCATCGAAGTACCCGTTGAGGGAGAAAGTAAGATTATTCATCAGCGACAGGGAGAGAACCTAGTTGCTATTAATCAAGATCCACAGGGACATATTTGGGTGGCTGGCACGAAAGGCCTCTTCGAAATAAAATAATAGGATCCTTAAGATGTTAGATAAAATGGTTAATGGACTTGAATCCTATCTATTCAGGCATAGAGCCTTTGTTATTCTTGTTTTTTTAGTGGCAACAGTGTTCTTAGGTTTTCAGGCAAGTAACCTAAAAATGGATGCTGCCTTTATTAAGAACATTCCGCTCAATCATAGTTATATGCAGACTTACCTTAAGCATCAAAAACAGTTTGGTGGTGCTAACAGCATTATTGTTGCGGTTGAAGATACAAGTGGAGACATCTTTAACGAACAATTTTTTGATGCGTTAAAGAATGTACACGATGAGCTGTTCTTCATCCCTGGTGTCGACAGGGCACTGGTCAAGTCACTTTATTCGCCATCGACGCGTTTTACTGAGGTGGTCGAAGATGGCTTTGCCGGTGGCCCTGTTATTCCAGCTGACTTCTCTACAACCACAGCCGGCCTCAATGTAGTAAGAAATAATATTGAAAAGGCGGGTATTGTAGGACGACTCATTGCGGAGGATTATTCGGCGGCTATGGTAAAGGCTCAGTTGATGGATTTCGATCCTCAAACTGGGGAGCCTTTGGACACGCTGGCATTTGCATCTCAGCTTGAACAGCAGTTGCGTACCCAGTATGAAAATGATGACATTAAGATCCATATTATCGGTTTTGCCAAGATGGCAGGTGATG
The DNA here is from genome assembly GCA_004195335.1 of Shewanella sp. Lineage (GTDB taxonomy): Bacteria > Pseudomonadota > Gammaproteobacteria > Enterobacterales > Shewanellaceae > Shewanella. The sequence continues at coordinate 8,066 of SDWK01000050.1, read as the reverse complement.
TTGCCGATGGTGCTAAAGGCGTCATGCTTTTTTTCCTGATCGCTATCATCGTTACCGCAATCATGGTTTATCTTTTTTCAAAATCGCTGGTACTGACCTTTTTGCCACTCGCTTGTAGTTTAATCGCCGTGGTTTGGCAGCTGGGCTTACTGACCGTGGTTGGGTTTGGTTTAGACCCTATGTCAATTTTGATCCCTTTTTTGGTGTTTGCTATTGGTGTAAGTCACAGCGTGCAGATGATCAATGCGGTCAGACGCAGAGTGGCTGATGGCAAGTCGACTAAATCTGCTGCTGCCTCGGCATTTCGCAGTTTGTTGATCCCGGGTGGAATCGCACTCTTATCTGACACTGTGGGTTTTCTAACCCTGCTGGCGATTGATATCGGTATTATTCGGGAGTTGGCGATATCGGCTTCTTTAGGCGTCGGGGTAATCATTCTCACCAACCTGATATTATTACCTTTAGTTATCTCTTTTGTGGAGGTTGCAACGCCGAAGAGATCACATGACCCCGCCAATGATCGGATAAATCGCGTTTGGAAGAAACTGTCTCAGTTTGCAACGACAAAATATGCTATCTGGGTGTTGCTCATCACTACCGGGCTTTACGCTCTGGGTGCGCAGCAAGCCAGTTTGATGAAGGTGGGTGACTTACAAGGCGGCGCACCAGCGCTCCATTTCGATTCTCGATATAATCAGGATACTTTTTATATCACTGATAAATTTTCGATTACGACCGATGTGATGACTGTGATCGTAGAAGCCTTTCCTGAAGCTTGTACTTATCATTCCGTCTTAACGGAAATTGATGAATTCGAATGGTTGGTAAGAAACACGCCTGGTGTGGAGGCGACCGCAAGCTTAGCGTCTGTTGCTAAGCGGGTTAATGCCGGTTTCAACGAGGGTAATCCAAAGTGGCAAGTGTTACCGCGTACAACGGCTAGTTTAGTGCAAGCTGTTGGACGAGTGCCCACGACCTCGGGGTTGCTCAATGGTGATTGTTCTGTCATGCCTGTTTATCTGTTCTTAAAAGATCATAAGGCCGAAACCATTGAGTTGGTGATCGATAAAGTTAAAACCCTCGCGGCTGAAATGGACTCGGATAAGTTAAAGTTTAAACTGGCTTCCGGTCCTGTCGGTGTTATGGCTGCGACGAATGAGGCGGTGGCAGAAGCACAGTTACCTATGATGATATACGTATATGGAGCCGTCTTTATTCTCTGCTTAATCAGCTTTAGATCGCTCAGGGCAACCGTATCTGTGGTACTACCGCTTTATGTTGTATCAACATTAGCGCAGGCACTGATGACGCAGCTCGATATCGGTCTGGCAGTGAGCACACTGCCTGTTATTGCCTTAGGTGTGGGAATTGGTGTCGATTACGGCATCTATATTCTTTCAACTATGGCGGTGAAACTCAGAGATGGGATGCCAGTTCAGGAAGCCTATTACGAGGCCTTAGTTGAAAGGGGCAGCGCGGTTATATTTACAGGGTTAACATTGGCGATTGGTGTGAGCACCTGGTTCTTCTCGGCACTTAAGTTTCAAATGGATATGGGAATTCTTCTGACATTTATGTTTTTAGTAAATATGTTAGGGGCCATAATTATTTTGCCTGCTATCGGGGCCTTCTTTTGGCGAAAACCTAGAGCTGAATAGGGTAGAGGGAGCTTCGGCTCCCTTTTTTATTTCTCTTTTTTTGCATAGTTACGCTCAAATGACGATTGTTTTCTCACCTTTTGTATGAAAATACCGCTATAACTGGTTTAGGAGAGGATCTACCACTAAAATAACACTCGAAAAATGGCAAGTTTAGTAATAGACTTCGCGCATGACCTAGGTCACATTATCCGGACCGGTCATTTGTACGAGCATCCCAAAAAATTATAAAAGCGCTGCCATAGACCCTTAAGGAAACAGCAACATGGCCTTGAAAGATGCAATGCCTTCAGTATTACTCGAGAATGTAGTCAACCTAATTCACGCTAAAGTTCCTCACGCACAAGCTAAGCAAGTAGAGCAACTTGCGACTTGCCTTTATGCTCATATGTCGAAAGATGATCTTAACGCCCGTAATGACAGTGATCTTTATGGTGCAGTATTGAGTTTATGGAATTCGGCAAATGTTACCCCTAAGGGGGAGTCTCATATTCGGGTATTTAACCCTAGCCAATCAAAGCATGGTTGGCAGTCGACTCACTCGATCATCGAGGTAATCCACCCCGATATGCCATTCTTGGTTGATTCTGTCGGTATGGCACTCAATCGAATTGGAATCACAGCCCACGTTATTCTGCATACACCCCTTTCAATAAAAAGAACTAAAGGGATGATTTCGCAGGTTCACTACGGTGATGAGGCAAACACTAAATTTGAAAAGGTAGCAGTTTTTCTGATTGAGATTGATAGACAAAGCAGTGACAAGGATATCAAACAGTTAGAGAAAGAAATTGAGTCAGTATTGGGTGATGTGGCCGCGTCTGTACGCGACTGGGACATAATGTCTGCTAAATTGACAGAGATAATTAAAGAGCTAGATACGCGTCCATACCCGGGTCATAAGAGTGAGCGTGAAGAAGCCATTAATTTCCTCAAGTATCTTAATGATCACCACTTTGCCCTACTCGGTTATCGCAGATACGACCTGAACAAGGTAGAAGGTGATTTAGAGCTCATTCCTGATACTTCAACGAGTCTGGGATTAATGAATATTCCCGGCAAGCCAAAGCCTGAAACGGGATTGCTCATCTCCCAGTTATCGGAAAGTGCTCGTAAAGAAGCGTTAGATAATAGCTTGTTAGTATTAACTAAAAGCAGTGAAAAGAGTCGTGTTCACCGTCCAGCCTATGTCGATTATGTTGGTGTTAAGCGGTTCGATGAAAAAGGAAATGTTATTGGTGAAGATAGATTCTTAGGACTCTATGCTTCTAATCTTTACAATCGTAGCCCTCGTGAAATTCCTTTGTTAGCGGAAAAAGTACAGCGAGTGCTGGACCGCTCCGGTTTGACACCGAGTTCTCACGACTATAAAGCCTTGATGCACATCCTAGAGACGCTGCCCCGTGACGAGCTTATTCAGGGGAATGTCGAGCAACTCGCCCATGTTGCTCATGGTGTTCTGGAGATGCAAGATAGAGATAAACTGAAACTCTTTATACGAAAAGATGGTTTCGGTCGTTTTCTGTCTTGTTTGGTGTATGTCTCTAAAGATAGATATAACACCAAATTGCGTGAAGATACCCAGCGAATCTTGGGTCAGCATTTCAATAGTGATTCTGAAGTTGAATTTACTACCTACTTCTCAGAATCAACCCTCGCGCGTACTCATTACATAGTGAAAGTCGACAATAATAATATGGAAGTGGATGTGGCTGCTATCGAAAACAACCTAATTGAAGCGGCTCGCTCTTGGGAAGATAAACTCAATGATGCCTTGAGTAGTGCTCAGGGTGAAGAGTTAGGTAAGAGTCTTAGCAAACAGTACATCAATGCCTTTCCTCGTAGTTATAAAGAGGATGTATTACCAAGCTCAGCTGTTGTTGATATTCAGCACCTTGAATCTTTGGGTGATGAATTGCAACTGGGGATGCTTTTCTATCAACCACAAGAAACTGCACTGAACAACAATAAAGTTCGTCTGAAGCTGTTCCATAAAGATGAGCCCATTCATCTGTCTGATGTTTTGCCTATGCTGGAAAATTTTGGTTTAAGGGTGATCAACGAACGTCCTTATGAGCTTAAGACGGCAGATGGCGGAACCTATTGGATCCTTGATTTCTTAATGACAGTGCAGGGCACGTCAACACAGAGTATTGCCGATAGTCAACTTCGTTTCCAAACCGCTCTATATGAAGTGTGGAGAAAGAAACTTGAAGATGATGGTTTTAACCGATTAGTCTTAGCTACAGGACTTGGTGGACGAGAAGTTTCGATTTTACGTGCATACGCTAAATATATGCGACAAATCGATGCAACCTTCAGTCAAGCTTACATCGAGGAGACATTCACTCGCTATCCTCAGCTCGCAGACCTTCTGGTTAAGATGTTCATTCGTAAGTTTAATCCCAAACTTAAGACCCGTACTCTGAGTAAGTTTGTTGAACAGATCGATCTGCGTTTAGATGATGTATCCAGCCTTGATGATGACAGAATTATTCGTCGTTACTTAGACCTTATCAATGCCACGTCGAGAACTAACTTCTATCAGGTTAGTGAGACGGGTGATGAAAAGCCTTATATCTCATTCAAGTTTGCACCGGAAGAGATCCCTGAGATGCCTCGTCCTCTGCCAAAATTTGAAATATTTGTTTATTCACCAAGAGTTGAGGGGGTACACCTTCGTGGTGGTAAAGTCGCACGTGGTGGACTGCGTTGGTCAGACCGTCGTGAAGACTTCCGTACCGAAGTATTAGGACTCGTGAAAGCGCAACAAGTTAAAAATACTGTGATTGTTCCGGTCGGCGCAAAAGGTGGTTTTGTATGTAAACAACTGCCGACAGAAGGGGGGCGTGAAGCTTTCTTTACCGAAGGAAAAGAATGTTACCGTCTGTTTATTCGTGGTTTATTAGATATCTCAGACAATATCATCAATGGCGAAGTCGTTCCGCCAACGAACGTCGTCCGTCATGACGAAGATGACCCTTACTTAGTCGTCGCGGCCGATAAAGGCACCGCAACCTTCTCAGATATCGCTAATGCCATTTCTGAAGAGTACAACTTCTGGTTAGGCGATGCATTCGCTTCTGGTGGTAGTAATGGTTATGACCATAAGAAGATGGGTATCACGGCCCGTGGTGCTTGGGAATCTGTTAAACGTCATTTCCGTGAAATCGGTATTGATTGTCAAACGACGGATTTTACCTGCTTAGCCGTCGGTGATATGGCCGGAGATGTTTTCGGAAATGGTATGTTGTTGTCTGAACATATTCGTTTGGTGACAGCATTTAACCATATGCATATCTTTATAGACCCTAACCCGAATGCAGCATCAAGTTATACAGAGCGTGCGCGCTTATTTGAACTCCCTCGTTCAAGTTGGGAAGATTATAACAAAGAGCTTATTTCCAAAGGAGGAGGCATATTCCTTCGCTCGGCTAAGTCGATCTCTTTAACGCTTGAAATGAAGAAGATGCTAGGAACAAAGAAAGCATCGATGACACCGACTGAGTTGTTGAAAGAACTGCTTAAGATGAAGGTCGATCTTCTCTGGAATGGTGGTATCGGCACTTATGTTAAGGCATCGACCGAAACTCATGCCGAAGTTGGCGACCGTGCCAATGATACACTTCGCGTCAATGGTAATGAAGTTCAGGCCCGAATTATCGGTGAAGGCGGCAACTTGGGCTGTACTCAGCTTGGTCGTATCGAATATGCCAACAACGGTGGACGGATGAACACGGATTTCGTCGACAACGTCGGTGGTGTTGACTGTTCTGATAATGAGGTCAACATCAAGATCTTACTGAATGCAATCGTTGCAGATGGTGAGATGACGTTGAAGCAGCGTAACCGTTTATTGGTTGATATGACCGACGAAGTGGGACGTATTGTCATTCAAGACTGTAAAGATCAAACCAGAACCATTTCAGTTACCCAGGTTCGCGGTGCTGAACAACTTAAAGAGCAGATCCGTTTTATTCATTATCTTGAAAAAGACGGTAAGCTGGACAGATCTCTGGAATTCATTCCATCAGATGATGATCTTGCAGAGCGACTCGCCAATGGCAAGGCGCTAACTCGTCCGGAACTTTCAGTACTGGTCGCCTATGCAAAGATGGTGTTAAAAGAGCAATTGCTAACGCCAGAAATTACTGATGATCCATTCTTAAGCCAGCTGTTGGTTGCTTATTTCCCTCAGCAACTACAAGAAAAATACCGTGACCGTATGGCTGCTCACCCACTACGGGGAGAAATTATTGCCACATCACTTGCTAATGAGCTTGTTAATGATTTAGGTCTTAATTTTGTTCAACGTATGCAAGATGAGACCGGTGCCTCAGTAGCTGAAGCTGCCATTTGTTACACTATGGCACGTGAAGTGTTTGGTTTGTATGATTTAACCAAAGAGATCACTGCGCTAAATGGAATTATTCCAGCGGTTGTTCAAGGTGAAATGCTACATCAAATTCGCCGAAATATTCGTCGTGCTTGTCGTTGGTTCCTACGCCATCGCAATCGTGGCTATAGTATTGAGCAAACTGTCGCGTTTTTTGCACCCGTATTTGCGGATTTAAAAGCGAATGTACACAATTATATGGTCGAAGATGAGGTGAACAACATACGTTCAGAAATTGCCGCTTTAGTTAAAGAAGGCGTTACTGAAGATGTTGCTACCCATGTTGTTAACATGAGCACTTTATTCTCTGCACTTGATATATCAAAAATCGCTGAAGTTGAAGACAAGTCTGTTGCCTTGGTTGCTGAGACGTACTTTAAGTTAGGTGCGCGTGTTGAGCTACACTGGTTCTTAGATCAGATTAGTGCTCAACCGGTAGCGAATCATTGGCAAGCGCTCGCAAGAGCGGCCTTTAGAGAAGAATTAGACTGGCAGCAACGTTCATTAACTTCAGTCGTGCTTCGTGCTTGTACAGATACGTGTGATGCAGAAACAATAATCACGCAGTGGATCGACTCCAATGGGGGCTTATTGGAGAGATGGTTCCACATGCTTGCAGACTTTAAGATTTCGCAGATCCACGAGTTTGCGAAATTCTCGGTCGCATTACGTGAACTCAATCTTTTGATACTTCACTGTGAAGGTCAAGACTAAGCAATAATAACTAAATAGCCCTGGCAAATGCCGGGGCTTTTTTCGGTCTAGGAGAAAACATGTTTTACAAAATCGCTCAAAAAGTCATGTTTCAGATGGATCCTGAGAAGGCGCATCATTTTGCAATCGCAAGTTTAAAGGCGACGGCGAATACACCTTTAGATTGCTTTTATGCGCAGAAGTTTGCTCAAGCCCCTGTCGAATTTATGGGAGTGACTTTTCCTAACCCTGTTGGTTTAGCTGCGGGGATGGACAAAGATGGTGAGTGCATCGATGGCTTTCATGCGATGGGATTTGGTCATATTGAAGTTGGTACAGTAACCCCCCGACCACAACCGGGTAATGATCTGCCACGTTTGTTTCGATTAAAGCCTGCTAAAGCCATTATCAATAGAATGGGCTTCAACAACAAAGGTGTTGATAATCTGGTTGCAAATTTAAAAGCGGCTAAGTCCGGTGCGTTAGTTGGCGTCAACATAGGTAAGAACAAAGATACGCCAGTCGACCAAGGTAAAGATGATTACCTCATCTGCATGGAGAAGGTTTATGAATATTCAGCGTATATTGCTATAAATATTTCATCTCCCAATACTCCTGGACTGCGTAGTCTACAATATGGTGATCTGCTTGATGATCTATTAGGATCATTAAAAGCCAAACAGAAAGATCTTGCAGAGAAGCATGGTAAATATGTCCCGATCGCTCTTAAGATCGCACCTGATTTGTCATCGGAAGAGATAGAGAATATTGCAGAGTCATTGATTAAAAATCAATTTGACGGTGCTATAGCGACTAACACTACACTTAGCCGTGATGGTGTTAGTGGTTTAATGAACTCCAATGAAGCGGGTGGGTTAAGTGGTAAACCATTAAATTCATTATCTACTGCGGTAATTAAACAGTTGGCAGATTGTTTAAAAGGTGAGATACCAATCATTGGCGTAGGTGGAATTAATACCGCTTCTGATGCTTTAAATAAGCTTGATGCAGGCGCTAAAATGGTGCAAATATACTCAGGTTTTATCTATCAAGGACCTAAGTTAATTCAAGATATCGTTGAAGCTTATAGAGTTAGATAAGAAATAGATCTTTCTAGGATCCATTTTTGATCGCGCGATCACATATTGATCGCGTAAGATCAATATAACATATTGTTATTCAACTTATATTTTGAAAAAATATTTTGATATTGGACGAATTTTCATCTATTATCGGGTTGTATTTTATATTATGGGTTAAAGTTATGTTATTAATGCCAAAAAGGGATTGGCAGTGGATATATAACGACACGTATGAAT
>SDWK01000718.1 GCA_004195335.1 Shewanella sp. | reverse complement strand
GTTATAAGTTGGCCGTTATATTTCACTGTATTCAATCGTGTGTGGGGCAGTGAGATGGAAATTGTAACTTTACCGGGCCAGAGAGCGGGTGGAAAAGTTTGGCTGGTTGGTGCAGGGCCGGGAGATGTCGAGTTGCTGACACTCAAGGCATACCGGATCCTAAAGAGTGCAGATGTGGTGCTCTACGACGCACTTGTCAGTGAAGAGATCATGTCACTCGTTCCCCATGATGCTGAAAAAATTGCTGTCGGTAAACGTGCGGGGAAACATAGCGCCAATCAAGATGAGATAAATCAACTCCTGGTGACCAAAGGTTTTACCCGTAAAAATGTGGTGCGCTTAAAAGGCGGAGATCCGTTTATTTTCGGCCGTGGCGGAGAGGAGCTACAAAGCTTAGTGGAAGCTGGCTTAGAGTTTGAAGTTGTGCCGGGTATTACCGCGGCAAGTGGCACCTCATCCTACGCCGGTATTCCATTGACCCACAGAGATTATGCTCAGGGTGTTACTTTTATCACGGGACATTGTCAGTTGGGCAGCCGGCCGATGAACTGGACAAACTACGCTAACCCAAGCAACACGTTAGTTATCTATATGGGTATCCTCAATGCGGGGATTATCAGCCAAGGGCTTATCGACGCCGGGCGAAGTGCCCAGACCCCGGTAGCCATCGTCTCTAAGGCGACGACATCCGAGCAGCGTTGTTTTATCGGTAAGTTGGGAGAGCTGGAGCAACTCGCGGCAAACCCCGAGTTAAAAATGCCTGCCTTGATGATCATCGGCGAGGTGGTTCAGCTGGCAGATACGCTTAACTGGTTTACCCCCCAAACTCATAGTGAGCCCCGAGCCATCAGTTATGAGCAATGAGCTGTGAGTAACGAGCTACGAGGTGCTAGGTACGGGATACGGACTGCGACATTCTCTATGTAGGAGCGGCTTTAGCCGCGAATGTTTCAGGAGCTAAAGCCCTTGCTCTGGGGACTTTTAGCCCTCTTTGCCCTGTTTGAGTCTTAGATTTATATATTTTGGCTTAAAACTTAAAACTGTCTTTCCCTGCCTTTAACTAGTTCTGCTAATTCATATTATTCAATCTTAAAATCTTTTGAAAAAAGTGCTTTGAATGCTTTTACATATTCGGTGTCGGCTTTGGGATGTATGAGTTGAGTTAACTCATCACCGATAGGCGTTAATCGATAGTAATTAAATAGCAGATGACCACTCTTAGGGGTGAGTTTCATTTTCTCATTGAGCAAGGTGAAGGTCATGGGGGTCTTGTTATTGAGTTGCCCAGTCTCGAACTCACCTCGGTGCAGAATACCTGCATCGACTAAGGTCAGAATATTGGAGTAGGGCAGGCCGAAATTGGATAGACCGATATTGATAGGGGATGATTTTCTGAATATTTGCCCAAAACTGCCAGTGTATCGATAGCCTATGATGAGCTTTAAGCGTGATTCATTATTGACCTTCACAGCCATACCCAAGGCTTTCTCAAATATCTGAGCTTCTTTATGGGTTAACTGCTTTAGGGTCGATAAGGCTCTTAAACTAAAATTTCCTGGGGTGGTTATTTCGTTGGCGAGTATTCGTCCCCATAACTCCTGCATCTTGCGGTTATGGATCTGTTCGGCGATTTGAAAAAATTGGTGTGCCCAGTCAGGGTCGAGATCGACTCCGGTTACATCCGAAGGTGTGTTGCTGAGTGCTATCGCATAAATCGTTTCCAAATTGGCCTGGTACTGGCTGGATACTTTTTGCTGGCGATAGGCCGCCCGTTCGGCGACCGAAGCATTGCTGGGCCGATAGCCCTCTTCACTGCTTAACCCTAACTGACGCCCCAGTAGCAACGCTTTTTTTCGGGCCGACACATCAGACTGTGAGGCCTTTGCCTCATTGATTCTTGCTAATTCAACCATGCTCTACTCGCGCGTTTGTTATCGACTGAACTCTCGTAGACTAATCGTTATACTAGCCTGTTTGGCCTATGGCTTCACTCTGTATGGTGTTTTTTTTGAGTTCCAGGACCAATTCACTTCATTCCCCTGAGTGGGTGTCGTGGGAATATTCCTGGCCAGAAGCAGCGAGCAAACAGCGAAACCTGCGCCTATATAGAACACCGCTTGAGGCGAGTGAAGCCAAAGCAGCCCAAGCAGAACCGGAATAACGACAGCAGCGATGTGATTAATGGTAAAGCTGACAGACATGGTCGCGGCAATATCTTTGTTATCTGCAATTTTTTGGAAATAGGTTTTGATCGCGATGGCCATCGCAAATAATAGATGATCGATAACATAGAGTGCAGCCGCCATTTGAGGGTGTTCAACCAGCGCATAACTGACAAAAATGATGATTAGTCCAAGGTACTCAATGGTCAGTGCTCTTCGCTCGCCTATTCGGCCAATGAAACGCCCGATAGCCGGAGCAAACAGCAGGTTAATGACGTAGTTGATGAGGAACAATGCGGTAATTTCACTCACGCTATAACCAAACTTTTCCACCATCATAAAGCCAGCAAATACCATGAATATTTGGCGTCTTGCTCCGGAAAAGAACGTCAGCAGGTAATAGAGCCAATATCTTTTTCTGAGAAGCAGCTTCTTATGTTGGGGCTCTGTGACTTCAAACTTGGGGAAATACACAGTAATAGTGATCACCATCAAGAGACCTAAACAGCCTATCAGCGCATACATCCATACATAATCTAGCTTAAGCCAACTCATGATCACCCAGATGCTGGCATAACCCGTCAGCGCCGCCGCAGAGCGCCACGCCAGAGCCTTTCCCAGAAAACCGGCCGTCTCTTTCTTATCCACCCATTGTAGCGTCAGGGACTGGTTGATGGTTTCAAAGTAATGAAACCCGACTGACATCAATATGGTTGTCAGATAAAGCCCTAAGACTTGTGGGAAAAAGCCTGTGATCGCGACGCCGACACACAATAGTGCGAGCGAGAGTAATGCAAATGCTTGTTCGCGGATAAGCAGAAGAATGAAGATGGCGGTGAAGGCGAGAAAGCCCGGAATCTCTCGTAAGCTCTGGAGCACGCCAATTTCGGCACCTGTGAATTGTGCTTGTTCGATAACGAAATTATTTAACAGCACCTGCCATACCGAAAACACCAGAGACATGATGAAAGTCATCCAGAGAAGGAGTTTTTGCGGGCTTTTACTCATAGTGCTATTCCATGCTAATGATCTGTCTCTTATACACATCT
>SDWK01000716.1 GCA_004195335.1 Shewanella sp. | reverse complement strand
TTACATATGTATTATCTCTTTCAACGGACTAAGCGGCAATACGGCTTGGTATCAAAAAATCTAATTCTATTATTTTAGTCAAAATTATTCGTATTTTTCTCTTTTGACTTCGTTCCTCTCTATCCAACTATTAATTAAGAAGTATTTGAACCAGCATATGATATTGACCTTGATACCAAACAATGAAAACGTGATTTCAATCACACTTAGTTGCGGTTCAACCAGCGGATGGTTAAAATGCGCCAAGGTCATAAAACAAGAAGAATTGAGATGAAACTAGAAACAATTAACTATCAAGCACATGATAGTGCAGAAAAATTTGTACAGTCCTTACGAGACACCGGATTCGGCGTACTCTCCAATCACACCATAGATAAATCCTTGGTAGAAACCATATACCAAGAGTGGCAGGCGTTTTTTAATAGTCCGGAAAAACATGATTTTCTGTTTAAACCGGAAACACAAGATGGTTTTTTCCCCTCTGAAATATCTGAAACGGCTAAAGGTCATACCGTTAAAGATATCAAGGAGTATTACCACGTTTATCCATGGGGCCGGATCCCTGATTCACTAAGAGAAAACATCTTAACCTATTATAAACGTGCCAATGAGTTGGCAGCTGAATTGCTGCAATGGGTTGAAACACACACGCCTGACGATGTCGCTGTAAATTACTCTATCGCCCTGCCGAAGATGATAGAAGACAGCCATAAAACCTTATTACGTATCCTACATTATCCAGCGATATCGGGAAATGAAGAAGCCGGAGCCATACGCGCTGCAGCCCATGAAGATATTAACTTACTGACTATTTTACCGGCAGCGAATGAGCCAGGGTTACAGGTAAAAACCAAAGATGGAAATTGGTTAGATGTACCTTGTGATTTTGGTAACCTCATCATTAATATTGGCGATATGTTGCAAGAAGCTTCAGGGGGCTATTTCCCTTCGACGACACATAGAGTCGTGAACCCAGAAGGTACCGATACCTCTAAAGCAAGAATCTCACTACCTCTGTTCTTGCACCCTAAACCTGAAGTCGTTCTCTCTAGCAGATATACGGCAGACAGTTACCTGATGGAACGGTTAAGAGAACTCGGGGTTATCTAACTTCAATAACTCCTCACGACGAGGGATAAAAGAAGTGACACTCATATTGGGGTTATTGATGAATTCACAGCCGTTCCAAGGCTGGGTTTTCGTCACCCGTGTAAAAAAGCGTCGCGAGGTGCTTTTTTGTTGATGAAATTTTTCCTTAACAAGGTAAAATCCCCCTAACAGAATTAATACAGAGCGTTAAAATGGCTATTCAGTGGTACCCGGGACACATGTACAAAGCACGTAAAGAGATTGAAGAGGTCATGCCTCAGGTCGATCTGGTTATTGAAGTGCTCGACGCAAGGATCCCATACAGCAGTGAAAACCCTGTAATTTCAACACTTCGCGGTGATAAGCCCTGTATTAAGCTGCTGAATAAATCTGATTTGGCAGATCCTGAAATAACCCAACGTTGGATTGAGTACCTAGAGCGCGAGCAAGGGGTAAAAGCGATGGCTATTACCACTTTACAGGCAGCTCAAGTCAAGAAGATCCCGGATCTCTGCAGAAAATTTGTTCCCAACCGTGACAAGCTTGAAAAAGATATCCGCACCATGATCATGGGGATCCCGAACGTCGGTAAATCGACCATCATCAACACGCTCGCAGGCAGAACCATTGCTAAGACAGGTAATGAACCTGCAGTCACTAAGGTGCAGCAACGAATCAACCTGAGAAATGGTATCGTTCTCTCTGACACCCCAGGGATCTTGTGGCCAAAAGTCGATAATGAAAAAAGTAGTTATCGCCTGGCAATCACCGGCGCCATTAAAGACACTGCCATGGAATATGAAGATGTCGCCATGTTCGCCGCAGAATACTTTCTACAAGCCTATCCAGAAGCCATTGCAGAACGTTATAAAATTAAAGAGTTGCCCAATACCGATATCGAACTTCTCGAAGCCATAGGTCGTAAGCGAGGCGCTCTGCGTCCTGGTGGACGTATCGATCTTCATAAAGTATCGGAGCTGGTGCTACATGAATTTCGTTCGGGAAAAATTGGCCAACTGTCTCTGGAAACTCCTGAAATGGCTGAGATTGAAAAAGAAGAAGTGGCAATATTAAAAGCGAAAAAAGAAGCAGCACAACAAGCTAAAGATGAGGCTGAAAAGCTCAAACGCTCGGGTAAACGATATAAGTAAGATATTCTAAGTTCTAGCAAAATAAAGACTCAGAGATATAAAAGCCAATACTCAAAATATTGGCTTTTATATCAACATCAACTGGTCATCCAAAACACCAACCACACAATCCGATTTAAACAGACTTTGCTGTTAATTTAACAATCAAATTATCACAGCTTCGTTCAATCAGATCCAACACGTTCTCAAAGCCATTACCATAGTAGGGATCGGGCACCTCTTGTGGCTCATCTAACTCAACGTCTAGAAAACCGAGCATCAGCTGTATTTTATGAAGATGCTGCTTTGGTGATCGGGCTTTAAGATCCGCTAAATTACTCAGATCGGCGGCCAAAATAAGGTCGTAATGAGAAAAATCTTCATCAAGCACCGCCCTAGCCTTCATCCCTTTAAAGCTAAAGCCACGCTTTTCTCCAGCCGCAATAGATCTTGGATCGGGAGACTCTCCCTGATGGTAGGCCAAGGTTCCTGCAGAATCGATCTCAATCTTTAGTCCGCTCTGTGCAGCCTTAACTCTAAATACCGCTTCAGCGGTAGGAGAGCGGCATATGTTACCCATACATACAAAGAGGACGGAGGTTATTTGTTTCATATCAAATTGTTACCAATGAAGATAAACAGGCTCAAAAAGCGACCTTTGCAGCCAATAAAACCAATAAGTTACAAGAGCGATTGGGGCGTCATAGGCAATCTTAACGCAATTCATTTACGTATAACAGATAAGGACGCGGCTGCGCGCGGCCTATCCTTGTTTATTATAGTGCAGCACGTAATATACATAGCATGGGTAAATAATGTACCGTAATGCACATAAAACCCAGCTAATGTAAGCTCTTCCTATCAATTGAACCTCCGGAGGGCCATACTGATATTGTTCTGTATTGACGTGTAGCGTCACTGCAGAACCTCAGTCCTTAGGTTGGCTCAAACTAACTTTAGGTTTAAGAGTTTACCTCAAAAGGAAAGTATCA
>SDWK01000451.1 GCA_004195335.1 Shewanella sp. | reverse complement strand
TGGGGGTCATGTCGGCAGGGGGGTGACTGGAGCTCCACATCCACTGAGTGGAGTTAATATTCCTGGCACGGGAGTCGAACTTTCCTGCGTTGGCTGTCATGATCCACATGGTGGGAAGTCTCCGCAATATTTTCAGCAGGGGAAGGCTGGGCGCATGGTGTTGTGTGGGATTTGCCACCGAAAATAGCTGTGATTGGACCGGTTTAGATGTACCTAGCGGCCCCTGTTGGTTGGTCTTGGTAGGCAGTAGTAGGTGATTTGTTTGTTGTTAGACCTTGCTACTGAGGGTCTGTTTGTGTTGGCATGAGAGGCACTTAAACTTCAGTACATTGTGATATTTTATGTTTGGTAGCTATTCGTCCTTCCTAGAAGGGGCCCTGTCATTTGGGCCCTTTTTTTCTTACCCGCAGAGCCCTTTGCGGTATCCTCCAGGTGTGTAAATGCACAGTAGCTATGTGTGTAGATTTGTCAATAAGTTTCAGCAGTTTACGCGTCTGCAGAGCACTGAGCAGTGCCATTCAGCGAGACTTTTAGCGATATGGCCAGACATTGTTTATTCGCGAAGAATAAATGACGTAAGTCTCGGTCTTTTTGGGGTTTTTAGGCAGGTATGAATATTGCAAACAGTGTGTTTGTGTTTTGTTTGCAAATAACACGTAACTTTAAGCGTTACGTCAAGCAGGAAACCCAGAATGCCTAGAAAAACTCTCATTGCAGTTGCTTCCGTATTTATCGCCCTTTTGGGGTTGGTTTCGGTTGCTGTTGCCTCCTCTCCTGTGCGGCTCTCAAGTGCCCTAGAGTGGCGTTATGGAGAGCATACTGCAACTGTAGGCGGCACTCAGGTTCTTGATGCGAGCCACTTTGTCCAGAGATACTCCTTTCTTGCTAGAAAGTCGGATACGATCGCTGATGGGCGTTTGGGAGAGTATCGCCTTGCTCTCGGCTACGAATGGAGTTGGATCGACTCTCGCCAAGGCGATGGCACTAAAATTATTATTGACAATCCCCTCGATAAAATTCTTTATCGTGGAGAAGTTAAGATTGAACCAGGTGGCCTGCCGTTTAAGTTTCATGCTTTTTCATACGATATGGGGGATACTTCTTTTGCCTCTAACGATTTTGGTGAGTTATTTGGCGGCCGAGGATACGATGGTCCGTCGGAAACTGTTATCGGTCTCTCCAGTTCCAAAAATATTAGGACCGGAATTATTCTGGAGTCAGGTGTGGCTAACGGTAGTTATGATGGGAATTATCGCAATCTATTGCATTCGTTGCCGCGATTTTTACTTGATTTCTCGCAGGTAGATGTCTCTGATGAAAATAGTTTGGCTAAGCTAGATTTTGTCGATCGCAATCTGGCCTTTGTCTCATTGAACAAGAAGAATAATTGGCTGCATTATCGGCTTTTTACTCACAAGGATCGGGTAGATTCAACGAATAACTTAGTCGAGCAAACGTATCGGTTGGGGACGCTTGATCACCTTAACCAGCGGCATTGGGTAGATCTGGTGAACTGGATCAAGGTTTCGGCCGACATCTCTTACATGGAGACCACGAAGGGGACTCCTCAGTTGGGACAGAGTTCTTTGGGGAGGTATGACGTCAATCTTTTCGCCAGGGCGCGGAGAGCCCTCTGGGAAACTTCCAGCTATTCCAGCTATCGTCGTGAAAGTGATGGATATGCCCTTGAACGTTCATTGGATGTCCCCTTATATGCTAGTGGTACTTTGAGTCGTGATACGAACTGGCGGATAAATATGGTAGGCAAGAAAACTCAGGGTGAAAAATTTACTGGTGGTCTTAATTGGAAAACCGATAGTGTTTATGGCCAGGCTCAGGTTACTACCTTTCGCCAGAGTCGCTACGTTTTCACATCAACGGTTGCTGCAGAAGGCAAACAGGACCTGACAAGTGAAGCCTATGCGACAAGCGTGGGAGCTGAATTCAGTAGTAACTCAATGTACCGTTCGCCTTATAGGCTTTTCGGTCGTTATGTAGCGCGTATATTTAGTGCCGACACGTTGGATGAGAGTGGTTTGGATTTTTCAGAGCACCAAGCTGAGGTTAGCGTCCAGACAGATTTCAATAGCCAGCTAAGCGGTGGTTTTAGTCAGATGTTATTACAGGGTGAGGGGAGATCTGATGTCTCATATGTTGACAATATTGGATCTGCTGCGATATCGCTCATCGGTACTGCTGTAGATGTTTCGCGGTCTGATAGCTCGGCTTTTCAGAGTTTGTCTAAACTTTTTATTAGCCATCGTTCGTTGTCTGGATTGTCTAATCGGCTAGAGTTGGCCTTGGATTATCGATCTACCTCAGGTGGCAAGGGGGTAATGGTAGATTTGAGCCACAGCCTTGACTACTCCTCCAGGGGGCCCTATAGAATTGTGATGACTAATCAGTTGAGTCGTGGTGATAAGCAGGATGCCGCAGTGGGGGAGGCTGATGGTTTTGAGTCTGGTTATGTGAGAGAAGAGGATCAATCCTTTTCTCACAAGTCGATTTTGAGCTATAGTCCTGGTCGAGCGATGAAAGCGAAGCTCAGGTTGAGTTATGATAAGTATACTTTTGTTGATGTCCCCAGTATTGAGTCTTTTGAAGTGTCTTGGGATGGTAGTTATACTTGGTGGAGCTATGGCGGATTAATTCGGCGGCATGTTGTTTTGGGGTATGAATTTGATTTGGCCCGTGGGCAGAAGGGGGACTTTGATAATTTTACCCTGTTTGCCAAGTACTACCCTACGCGTCTCACTTTGCTGGCGACCCGTTTGAATTACGATGTTGATAAGGAGGTTGAAGGCAATGATACTTTTACCGCGACCATGTCTGCTGGCGTTGATTTTAGGAAGTTAAAGCTTTCCCTTGATTACTCCTATGCTGCACGCACGGCCGAGAGCTCTGTATCCGAGCGTACCGAGCACCGCTGGGAGGCGAAGATTAAAAAGTTGTTTTAGGGATGCCCGCCCAGCCAGTTTCTGATTCTTTTACTGATTGCTTCCTGCTTTCAGCTGCATATCGTGTCGTTCTGAAAATTGGCTGATCACCTGGTACTCTGTATTTCATAACAGTTCGTAGGATTGCGCCGGGATTTGGCGTGTCAGCAAGGCGTGCTTTCAGTTGCATAGCCAGAGCTATGCGGCTGTAAAGCCCAACGCAGTTGGCGCGACAAATAACCAGCAAGATGCGAAGGTTTACGGGGTACGGGGTACTGG
>SDWK01000178.1 GCA_004195335.1 Shewanella sp. | reverse complement strand
TTATCATCCCATTTGACCATTAGCCTCAATGATGAACAGTGAATTTTTCTCATTTATCATGCTTTTTTCAATAAAAGGCTTGAATTATGCCCTTATTTTTATATGATGAAATTCTGTTCATTTGAAACAGCTGTCGCACCTTACAAGGTGAAAAGTAACTTTACATCTCAAGTTAATCGACATATCGAGGGTTAGGATCACCATCCAAACTCATTAATTCAAGCGATTACCGTCGCTGTAGCAAGATACTGCATACCGTAGCGGTAACTTATGAGGGTTTACAAATGGAAAAGCTATCAGGCGCCAGCATGATCGTCCGATCTCTTATTGACGAAGGCGTAAAACATATATTCGGCTATCCAGGCGGATCTGTGTTAGATATCTATGATGCTCTGCACGAAAAATCTAAAATCGAACACATTCTCGTCCGTCATGAACAAGCAGCCGTACATATGGCCGATGGCTATGCGCGTGCAACGGGTAAAGTTGGGGTTGTATTAGTCACCTCAGGACCCGGCGCCACCAATACGATCACGGGTATTGCCACAGCTTACATGGACTCAATTCCACTGGTTATTGTCTCGGGTCAGGTCGCGAGTAACTTGATCGGTAACGATGCATTCCAAGAGTGTGACATGATAGGTATCTCAAGGCCTGTCGTTAAGCACAGTTTCTTGGTCACCGATCCCAGAGACATTCCCGAGATCATCAAAAAAGCCTTCTTTATCGCCGCCAGTGGCAGACCCGGTCCAGTGGTTGTCGATGTGCCTAAAGATTGCATGAATCCTGAGATACTCCATGATTACGAGTATCCAAAAAGCATCAGTATGCGCTCATACAACCCGACAACCTCTGGTCATAAAGGTCAGATCCGTCGTGGACTTCAAGCATTATTAGCCGCCAAAAAACCGGTACTTTATGTGGGCGGTGGCGCAGTGATCTCTGAGTGTGACAAACAAATTCTCGCGCTTTCTGAACAGTTAAATATCCCCGTAGTCAGTACGTTGATGGGCTTAGGTGCATTTCCTGGCAGTCACAAAAACAGCTTAGGCATGTTAGGTATGCACGGTTGCTATGAAGCCAATATGGCGATGCATAATACCGACCTTATATTTGGTATTGGTGTGCGCTTCGATGACCGGACGACCAATAATGTCGAAAAATATTGCCCTAACGCAACGATTTTACATATCGATATCGATCCTTCTTCTATCTCAAAAACTATTCGGGTTGATATCCCTATCGTAGGCTCAGCGGATAACATCCTCGACGAGATGTTAGCCCAGTTAAGCTCAACGAGTGATAAAAACGAAGATGTTGCGGCCATCGATCATTGGTGGAGTGAAATCAACCAGTGGCGTGCTAAAAACAGCCTAGCGTATGATACGACAACGGATAAGATCAAACCTCAGCAAGTAATTGAAGTTCTACATAAACTCACTAATGGTGATGCTTATGTCGCATCAGATGTGGGTCAACACCAGATGTTTGCTGCACTCTACTACCCGTTCGATAAACCGCGCCGCTGGATAAACTCAGGCGGACTTGGCACCATGGGCTTTGGCCTTCCTGCTGCCATGGGCGTCAAGTTAGCTAAACCTGATGAAACCGTGCTTTGTGTTACTGGCGATGGTTCGATTCAGATGAATATTCAGGAACTGTCTACAGCACTTCAGTACGATATTCCAGTTAAGATCATCAACCTAAACAATCGCTTCTTGGGCATGGTCAAACAATGGCAAGACATGATCTATGCCGGACGTCACTCACACTCCTATATGGATTCTGTGCCAGACTTTGCCAAGATTGCCGAAGCTTATGGCCATGTGGGGATCACCATTAGCGATCCTGAACAACTGGAGTCAGAACTCGAAAGAGCGTTGTCGTTGAAAGATAAGTTGGTATTTGTCGACATTAATGTCGATCAGACTGAACACGTTTACCCTATGCTTATTCGCGGTGGCGCGATGAACGAAATGTGGCTGAGCAAAACGGAGAAAAGCTAATGCGTCGTATTATATCTGTATTACTTGAAAACCAACCCGGCGCACTATCTCGGGTTGTCGGTCTTTTTTCTCAGCGTGGCTATAACATTGAAACCTTGACCGTTGCGCCCACAGATGACATCACGTTATCTCGTATGAACATCTCCTTGGTAGCCGATGCAGCGGCACTTGAGCAGATAGAGAAGCAACTGCATAAACTTATCGATACCTTAAAGGTGTCAAACATTACCGAATCGGAACATATCGAGAGAGAATTAGCCCTGGTGAAAGTAAAAGCCAAAGGCAGTATGCGTGATGAGATCAAACGTACGGCGGAGATCTTCCGCGGTCAGATCGTCGATATCACCGCCGATCTCTATACCATACAGCTCACAGGAACGAGTGACAAACTCGATGCTTTTATTAAAGCCGTAGGTGATGTGACTAAAGTGATTGAAGTTTCGCGTTCTGGCGTAGTGGGACTCGCACGAGGTGAGAAGGCAATGAGAGCCTCATAATCGTTTCAGCACTCAATCTGCTGAACTTAAATGATAAAAAGGGAGCCTAGGCTCCCTTTTTATTGAATGATTTTCTGTTGGAATCGCATTTTAGCTCACAGAGTCCAGGCCGCGAACTAACCTAAGCTATTCAGCATCGATCATTCTTGATGTACCAATCTCAATTTTACGTGGCTTTAATGCTTCAGGGATCTCTCGTTGGAGATCGATATTCAGCAAGCCATTTTCAAGATTGGCTCCAATCACAGTCACATAATCTGCAAGTTGAAATGTGCGCTCAAAACCACGTTCTGCAATGCCTTGATAAAGGTATTTACTCTCTTTATCTTGCTCGGCTTTCGTGCCTTTTACCAGTAGCTTATCACCTTCACTGGTGATATCGAGTTCATCCATAGTGAAGCCAGCAACGGCCATGGTGATGCGGTAACGGGTGTCATTAATCAGTTCGATATTATACGGAGGATAACCTGAATTGCCTTTGTTCGATGCCGCATGCTCTGCAAGCTGGGCTAAACGATCGAAACCAATGGCACTACGGTATAGGGGAGTGAGATCATAATTACGCATGTGTATATCCTTTTTATAAAGCAATATAGTTAATTTATGTTGGCCAACAACTGCAGTACTCGCTGCAATCTGTCGCACCTTTCTTCTATCGATTAATTTAGTTTGACCCCGAAGGCATCAAGATTTTGATTAACCTGGAACCTCATTGAG
>SDWK01000041.1 GCA_004195335.1 Shewanella sp. | reverse complement strand
CCTAGTAATATCTAAAAATATAAGATCATCTTATGACTACTGAGACTCAAAAAATCGATTTTTCAAACATCAACAAGACAACGGCTAAGTCTTTCAATGAACAGAAGAACTTGATTAAGCGTCTGTTTAAGGGCAATACCGTACTTTGTGAGACCTGCAAACAACCGTTGAAACTGATCGTGCCGACAGAAAATGGGGCAAAGAAAAAATACGGGGTGTTCTGCAAGAAGCACTGTACAGACATTGAGCTAGAGATAGAGTTACTTCTTTAAGTCGTTGTTTGAAAATATGTTTACATACATAGCTCGTGATTTAATCTTGCCTGAATAAGATAACAGTGACTCTACAGAGTCTCGGAAATTGCATTATCCTTATCCAGGCAAGTCATTAAATCAGCCGTTCACTTCAATACACTTCCTTCTCTCCCCACACCCATCTATAAGTCTTCCTTATCTATGATTCCCCTTCTTTATGTAACACTAGGACTCATTCAAAAATATCGTCGACATCATCAAGATAATGTAAGCTAAATATCAACCCGTTCATATCACTACAGGCAATATGATCAGTCACGTCATTAGGCCTGTTTGTCTTCACAAGAGCTATGCTCATAATGCTATATTCGCAATACCTATATTGGAGAAAAGCGATACTATGGCCTATTGTAAAATAATACCGAGCCTATTGAATATCTGCTCATGGAGCGGGATCCTCTCAGGTCATTGAATAAAGATTTAATGAGATTGGTATAACAGGAGAACGCCGTGAAAATCAGCCAGCGATTGAGTCAGATAGACAAGATGATAAACGATCACTATGACCATATTTGGGATTGTTGTTGTGATCACGGCCTGCTTGGAGCCAGACTGCTTCAAAGAAACGCTGCAGGCACCATTCACTTCGTCGATGTCGTCGATGAACTGATGGTTGATCTCGAGAAAAAACTCACCCGCTTTTTCCCCACTTATCAATTAACCGACGACACTTCTTCGCTCGATGAGGCTCAAACGAGTCATTGGCAGGTACACTGCATCGATGTGGCACATCTGCCTATCTCTGATTTTGACGATGGTGAGTCACACCTAATCATCATTGCGGGAGTCGGCGGAGAGTTGCTTATAGAGTTAATCAGCTCAATCATGACTAACTATCCCAACAAACATTTTGAATTTATCCTCTGTCCGGTTCATCACAATTACAAACTTAGGCATCACTTAAGCCAAATGAAGTTAGGTCTGGTCAATGAATGTCTCATTCAGGAGAACCAACGTTTCTATGAAATAATGCACCTATCTACAAACAGCGAACAGCCCATTGTGAACGTAGGTTCTATCATGTGGAACCTGTCTCAGGATGCGGACAAACAATACCTGCACGAAACGATATTGCATTATCAACGCATGAAAAAAAATGCTGGGGCCAATATTGAAATGTTAACTCAAATAATTGATGACTATCGCGCACTTGAAAAGAGTATTAAATAACCTAGATTCGGTTAGCATCACAAAGGGGCTTCGCAGGCAGGCCCCTCATACCAGTAGAGGGAAATCCGGCTTGCTACTCTAATTCAAGAACAGTCTAATTCAAGAACCGTCTATATCGATGACACGCTATTCAATGCTCTGAGTTATACTCGCAGCCCACTTTCCTCGTTCCGGCACCAGACACTTTCATGCGCCTATTAAAATCCACGATTCATCCTGATATTCAAACTCTCGAAGGCAAGCAGTTTCACCGTAAGGCCGCCCGAGGCATCATTTTAGACGGGGACAATATCTTAATGCTCTATACCGAGCGTTATCATGATTACAGTATTCCCGGTGGTGGTATCGATGACGGCGAAGAGATTGAAGCTGGATTACTCCGGGAGTTAGAAGAGGAAACTGGCGCTCAACATATTGAGATAATAAGCGAATTTGGATTATACCAAGAATACCGGCCTTGGTATAAAAATGAGCTTGATATCATGCATATGGAATCCTACTGCTATGTGTGCAATATCCACCCCGAGCTAGGCGAGACTCGGCTGGAAGAGCATGAGATACAAAACGGCATGGAACCGGTATGGATTAATATTCATGAGGCAATAGCCCATAATGAATACACGATGGCTAACAGCCCAAAGAAAGGAATGTCCATCGAACGTGAGACCTTCTTGCTGAAACTGATAGTGAAAGAGCTACTCTGACTTGACTGCTAAGCCTGACATGACCACCTTGAGTGATATCAACACAGACACCATCGATATCACTCAAGGTTAACGCTAACCTTACACGCTAAAAGTTAACAAACAAATTAATGATCATCGCATTGATGATATCGATGAAGAAACCGCATACCAAAGGCACGATAATAAAGGCCCTGTGCGCCGCACCGTATTGTTGAGTTACCGCCGTCATATTTACGATTGCCGTGGCGGTAGAACCTAAGGTTACCCCGCCAAAGCCGGAACAGATAACCGCCGCCTCATAGTCTTTGCCCATGGCACGGAACACGATAAAGACAGTAAATAGCACAGACAACAACACCTGTAATGACATCACGACCGAAATATAAAATAGGCTTCCCTCGAGCTCCCAAACCTTCAAGCTCATCAGCGCCATCGTTAAGAACATGCCTAAACAGATATCCTGAATTAAGGATAACCCTCTGGATGCCTCCTCCACATAGGTAAGGTCTCTGTCTTTCTTACGATTAAGCAGTGCACGACCGACATTACCGATAATAATACCGGCAAGTAAGCAAGCGACAAACGTAGGCAACTTAAGCCCGGCTTCCTGCATCGCCAGATCGATAAAATAACCAATAATCAGTGTCACGTTTAACCATAACCAGGCCCTGAGTACGCCAAAATAGTCGACCTGAATATGGTTTGAACTGCTCTTATGGCTAGCGCCGATATCGAGCTCTTCATCTAGGTTAGCCTTGATATGATGACGCTTCATCAGGTAAGCCGCGATGGGGCCACCGATAACACAGGCAGAAATTAAGCCTAATGTATTCGACGCGATACCCAATTCACTGGCATTAGTAATGCCTAACTCCTCTACGAAGGTAGGAGTCCAGGCCATAGCGGTACCTACGCCACCAATCAGCGAGATTGAGCCGGACATCAAACCCGCTTTGGGATCCAGACCAAATAGAGTGGCAACACTCACTCCCATGAAATTCTGTAAAAAGATAAACACACTGGAAAGAAGTATCAGGATCAACAGGGGCTTCCCCCCTTTGAGCAAAGTCGCAAGGTCGGCCTTCAAGCCAATTCCGGCAAAGAAGTAGAGCAGCAAAATATCTCTGACATCCAAATTAAACTCAATTTGTAAACCAAAGGCATAGTAGAGAATCCCCACGATGGCTGCGCAGGCGAAACCGCCAACTACAGGCTCGGGAATACTATACTTACGCAATAGCTCGTAACGGGAGATGATCGCTTTACCGATAAATAGCGCAATAATGGCTAAGGTAAAGGAGACAAAGTCTTTAATCTCAAGGATGTGAGGTTCCATTTTACAGTTCCTTTAAAATCGAATTGTCAATTTACAAAACTATAACATCTGCAGTGAGTATAAAGTTAAATTTTCAGTAAGTTATCAGACTTTTTTGAATTTATGTCGGCATGGCTATTATTTATGTTGTAAACAGGGCGCATACGTCAGCTCTCTCAAATTGAACAAAATAACCTTCATTTTAATTACTGCTTTTAAAAAGTAATAATTGACCATATCAAAAAATAGTCTCTTGAAAACAATGAGTAATATGAGCTCACAAAACTGTGCGCCAGAACAAAGACAATCTATAGGACTAAATTTACAATCATCGTCGGAAAAAGTTTTAGTGAGTTTGTAAAATCGTATGGATTCGTTTCAGTGGGATGGACACTTTGTTACCGGCTTAGATGATGTTGACAGGCAACACCACCAGCTTGTAAAGCTGATTAATCGGTTTGGGCACCTGCTCGCCAGTAATAACTTGCAATCAAGTGATATCAACCAGGTTCTCAGTGAATTGTGGCGCTATACTCAGCACCACTTTCAAGATGAAGAAGCCTTGATGCAAGTCAAAGGGGTCGATGAACGACACGTAAAGTTGCAAAAAGAAGCCCACAATTACTTCTTAAATGAGGTGAAGGCGATTCAAGCTTCAACCTCAGTCAACAACCCTGACACCCTTAAATACCTTCTGGATTTCCTAACTCAATGGCTGGCTTACCATATCTTAGGTGCCGATCAGAATATGGCACGCCAAATTATCGCAATAGACTCAGGATTAACTCCGGCACAAGCCTATGAAAAGGAGGAGTCTCAGGCTGACAGTGCCACAGCTCCCTTGCTTAAGGCACTCAACGGTCTGTTTAAGCAGGTATCCCAGCGAAACAAACAGCTTCTGGAGTTCAACCATTCTCTCGAAGAGAAGGTTCAACAACGCACACAAGAATTAATAGACGCCAATACCCATCTGGAGAAGCTCTCTGTTACCGATGTCTTAACCGGTTTACCCAACCGACGTTTTGCCATGGAAAAGCTCACCCAGCTCTGGGAAGAGTCTGAGAAATCTCTACAGCCTCTGGCATGTATGATGTTAGATGCTGACCACTTTAAAACCGTCAATGATACCCATGGCCATGATGCGGGTGATAAAGTGCTATGCGAGTTATCCAGAGAGTTACAACACGCCGTACGTACCGATGACATAGTGTGCCGTTTAGGAGGAGATGAATTTATCATCATCTGCCCAGCAACTGACCTTAGTGGTATAAGGCACATTGCGACTCATGTTCACGCTAAGGTAGCCGCCATGACCGTCTCCTTTGGAAGCGGCTGCTGGCAGGGCAGTATTAGTGTCGGTGTCTCTTCTAAAACAGAATCGATGCAACATTTTAATGAGCTGATAAAAAGGGCTGATGAGGCTGTCTACCTGGCTAAGCAAGCCGGTAAAAACTGTGTCAGATGCGTTCAGTAAAACACTGTTTTCGTGACTTATCGTCTGCTATCAGATAATAAGTCGCGGTCAATCCCCCACTTCTTCAGTCACTTCACTGCCTTGATTGAGCACCCAAGATTCTCCCTCGGATTTAGCGATTATCACAGTACCGCAAGCATCACTGAACACGTTGACCGCCGTTCGTAGCATATCGAGTATTCTATCTGTCACCAGTAATAAACCTATCGCTTCAAGAGGCAAACCTATTGCCCCTAAAATCACAGTAATGGCCACCAGACTTGCAGCCGGAATACCCGCGACCCCAATTGAAGTCAGTAATGCCACGATCACAATGGTAAACTGGGTGATAAATCCGAGTTCTAAACCATAGGCTTGAGCAATAAACATCGCCGCCACGCACTCATAAAGCGCCGTGCCATCCATGTTGACCGTCGCGCCTAAAGGTAAAACAAAGCTGGCGGTTTTTCTCGACACTCCAGCTCGCTTTTGTATGCACTGCATGGTCAATGGTAGAGTCGCAGAGGAGGAGGCCGTTGAAAACGCCATTAACATCGCCGGTGACATAGCAACAATCTGCTTTATGGGACTTACTCTGCCAATAAATTTAAGCAGCAGTGGTAAAACAATAAATGCGTGCAGTGCCAGGGAAATAATGACAGTAAACAGAAATACCAACATAGGCTCAAAAGCATTAAACCCTGTCGCACTTACCGTCTTTGCAATCAAAGCAAATATTCCCAGAGGAGCAAACTTAAGTACAAACTGAGTAATAAGCACCATAGTTTTGGCGACGCCTTTCCAAAAATCCCTTAATACCTCTCCTCTGCGCCCCTCGACCCGTCCCATAAAGAAACCAAACAACAAACTGAAAAAGATAAGCCCTAACATCTGCCCTTCACTGGCCGCTTCAACAATATTAGTCGGGATCATTCTGACAAAGATCTCAACCAGATCTTTACTGCCACGTCCCTCTACCTGACTTAGCGTCGACGCCACCTCAGCGCTGTTGGTATTGAGATTGAGTAACTCTCCCGCGGGTTGCCCATCGATAATCCCCGGCAGAGTAATATTGACTAAGGTCAAGCCGATTAAGATGGCTAACAGGCTGGTCATCGTGTAATAAGCCAAGGTCTTTAGCCCAAGGCGCCCTAAACTATCGCCATGGTTAAGACCGGCCATACTCGAGATAATCGATGACATGATCAGAGGTACTATCACCATCTTGAGGGCATTGAGAAACATAGTGCCGATGAAATCATAAATTTCATAAATCGCACTTTCGGGAACAGTCACAATACCGACTAAGAGAGCCAGTAAGATGGCGATCAAGATCTGCCAATGTAGCTTCATCAGTTTTATCTCCGCCAGGCAGATTAATATCTGTACACTAATCCTAGACAAGAATTGAATATTAAACCAAATACCTTCTCTTTAAGCTCAGAAATTACGTCCTGGCGCGTTACTGATAGTTTGAAAAACAGTTACTTCTTTCCTCCTTCTTTTTCCCAAACAAAATGGGGTCTGAGTTAACCTAATTCAACAAAAACTGAACACAAAAAAGACGCCCTTAGGCGCCTCTTCAATTTACAAAAAATGTCTGAATTAAACAGACATTTTTGTCTATTTACTTCGCATACTCAACGGCAATATTGGCAGCCAATTTAGCATTATTAAACACAAGCTCAATGTTGGCTTTCAGGCTGGAGCCTTCTGTTTTTTCTGCCACTTTAGCTAGCAAGAAAGGTGTCGACTCTTTACCCGATATCCCTTTGCTGTCCATCTCGGCAACGGCGTCAATGATCACCTTATCGATCATACCGCGATCGAGCTGATACTCTGCCGGGATCGGATTAGCAATAACAACACCACCTTTTAATCCCATCTCCCACTTGGCTTTCATTGCCGTGGCAATCTGCTCGGCCGTATCGAGTCTATAATCGACACCAAACTCACTTTCACGCGTGTAGAAAGCGGGTAATGTATCGGTTTGATAGCCGATAACCGGCACGCCCTGAGTCTCTAAATACTCCAGAGTCAGGCCGATATCCAAAATAGATTTAGCGCCGGCACAAATTACCGCCACATCGGTATTAGCTAACTCTTGAAGATCGGCCGAGATATCAAATGTCTGTTGTGCACCACGGTGAACACCACCGACACCGCCTGTAGCAAATACTTTAATACCCGCCATTTGAGCCAAAATCATGGTAGAGGCAACAGTAGTCGCACCATCGACCTGCTTAGCAACAATAAAGGGAATATCGCGGCGACTGGTTTTAATGACATCTAAACCTGCCTTACCTAAATATTCGATCTCCTCATGAGTCATGCCCACTTTCAATCGCCCTTTTAAAATGGCTATCGTCGCAGGAACTGCGCCATTATCACGAATTATCTGCTCAACTTTGAGGGCCGTTTCCACGTTTTGCGGATAAGGCATTCCGTGTGAAATAATCGTAGACTCCAGTGCAACAACTGGCTTTCCTGCTGCAATTGCCGCTGCGACTTCTGGATTAATATCTAGGTACTGCTCTAACATGTTGACTCCTTGATAATTCGGTTTACTGAAATTTCTGACATATTTGGATTAATGGTCGCAAGGTGTGACAGGGCCACGACGGCTGCGGCCATAGCAAATTTAGTGGATTGCTCTATGCCCCATTCCTGGATCCAGCCATGAGCAAGACCGGCAAGAAATGCATCCCCTGCCCCGTTGGCATTAATCATTGCTATTGGGATGGCAGGAATAAGGGCTTGAGCCCCTTCATCACTGTAAAAGACACCATCACTACCCAGACTGAGGAAGATGCGCTTAACCCCCTGGTTATGGAACCAGTTAGCTAAACCCGGTAGCTCACTATAATCTTCGATGATGATCCCTGAGAGCTGTTCGGCCTCTTTAAGATTCGGTTTCAATGTATGAACAGAGCTTAAAAATGGCTTGATTTTCTTGGCTTTAACACAAGAAACTGTATCAACAAAGATGGGTCTATCTGAGAAGTTATTGAGCAGATATTCCAATGATTCGGCGGATAAGTTGGCATCCAGAATAATAAGATCTGCGCGCCTTAACAGCTCTTCCTGTGCCTTAAGCACTTCGACGCTCAAACGTTCTAATATAGCCATGTCATTGATAGCAACATGCATGTCGCTGTCACCATCGAGCACCGAAAGGTAAGTAGAGGTATTGGCATCATTGAGCTGCAAGCAGCCTTTCATATCGATACCAGCTTGCTGACATTGACTCACGATCATCTGCCCATAAGTATCTTTACCTACGGCGCTGATCAATCGTGTTTGCGAACCTAACCTTGCTAAGTTCTCGGCGATATTACGCCCGACACCTCCGGGAGAGCAGCTCACACTGCCAGGATTAGAATCGCCAACTTGCAATGCGTTTAACGGACGACCAAGAATATCCATATTGGCCCCCCCGATGACCACCGCATAACGAGACTCGGCTAAAATATAGCCCTTGCCTCGAATAACCCCTTTATTGGTGAGGTTCATGATATGCCCGGCAACCGCGGATCGGCTGATGCCTAACTGATCGGCCAAGCTTTGTTGCGCAATGAATGGATCTTGTTTAAGTAGTGCCAGTATCTCTAGTTCGCGTTCTGTCATCTTGATTATCCAGGTTACACGCCAAACAAACATTTGTTTGGATACCAAACTTAAGTTTAAGCTTGGAGTTAAAATATGCCCAATAAAGATAAACTTCAAGTAAAAAATGTAATTTCCATGTAAAAAATGTGAACCGACAATGATTTAGCCAAAGCTAAACTAGTGCAGCATCACGACTAGGTGAGTAGTGAGGAGCAATAACGACAATTCAGAGAGAAAAGAGATAAACAGGAAGAGAAGAAGAGAAAACACGATGGAATGAGGGCTCCAGAGCCGACAATGGAGCAGTTATTCAGTTAGAGGTTCAGCAAAGACAGATTAAAAGAGTAAATATCAGAGCCTCAGGAAATAGCCAGTGACTCCCAAGGAATGCTCTAAGCTAAAAAATTATAGGCATTCGCTTAAACAGGCTTATGATGTTTTGTGACAAAGCGATCTAACTGATTACCAAAGGCTTGTTTATCGCTTGCCCCTATCGCTGCGGGTCCACCGGTTTGAACTCCACTGGCTCGCATGGTATCCATAAAGTCCCGCATATTTAGAATCGCTTTTATGTTCTGCACGGTATAGAGCTCACCACGGGGATTTAAGGCAACACCGCCTTTATCTATCACTTCCGATGCGAGTGGTATATCGGCAGTGATAACCAGATCCCCGGCGTCGAGACGCTTAACAATCTCATCATCGGCCACATCGAAGCCAGAAGGCACCGTCACCATCTTGATAAAACGAGAAGGCGGGATACGCAGGGTGTGGTTTGCCACTAAGGTAACCTCCACTTTCGCCCTATCCGCAACCCTAAACAACATCTCTTTAATTACCCCAGGGCAAGCATCTGCATCGACCCAAATTTTCATACTTTTCTCCTAAAATGCACGTTCACCAGTGCAAGTTAAACGTTTTAATTATACCCAAGCTATAGAAATGATAAAGCCACCGAAATCGATTTGATAACGGCGGCTTTAAAGTCAGTTGAGTATTATCTCTATGTCCGACTTACTCTTCGTTTGGCATCACTTTCTTAACGAAGCAGGTCAAGATAACAATACGAGTACCGTTCACACGACCTTCGATATGCTCTGGATTATTCGTCAACGAGATACCACGAACGGTTGTGCCGCGTTTAGCGGTAAACGTGGTGCCCTTAACGTTTAGATCTTTAATGATAACCACGTTATCACCTGCCTCTAAGACTGAACCATTACTGTCTTTATGTGGCACAAAATCTTCATCGACCTCTTCGATACCCGCTTCAGCCCATGCTTGCATGTCTTCATCGAGGTAAAGCATATCAAATAGGTCACGAGCCCAAGCTTCTGAACTTATCTGCTTTAGCATACGGTAAGCCATAACCTGAACTGGCGGAACCTGACTCCACATGCTGTCATTGAGACAACGCCAGTGGTTCATGTCGATAGTTGCTGGATTCGAGATCTGACCAGTACACGTATCACAAATCATGATACGTGCATCACCGTAACCCTTCGACTCAGGTAGCTCAAAGGAGGCTAAATTTGATTCGCCACCACATAATTCACACTTGCCACCACAGCGGCTTAAAAGTTCTTTAGTCATCTCTTTCTCTTCTATCTAAACGGGTCTCAATAATGCGCGGCACTATAACATATTGAGCCGATTCAAAACAGCCAGCCCATGCTGGCAGTGCTTGCTTCATGACACATATCAAAGATTTTCACATTGAACAATTTCAACTTCACTGCTACACCTAGAAGACAGCGAAATATGCACAGGGAGGTCATATGCTTATTCTAACGAGAAAGACTAATACTTCAGTTATCATGACCAATGTCTATGATGAAAATGGTAAGAAATTAAAAGACATAGAAATCAATGTTTATGCCGATAACCGAATCGGAATCGATGCTGACAGTTCGATAGATATCTATCGAAGTGAGATACTTCAGCTCGAAGAGTAAAACTGTGCGGCACAGGCTTACCCGTCTAGTATGCTTATCAAACCGAGAAATTGTCTCCCTCTTAGGCAACAGATACTGGACTGCTCAGCAGCTGACAGATAAAATTAAATCCCCTCTTCCCCCCTAGAGTGAAAAAGAGCAACACACTTCAGAGCCTGGCGTATGAGCTGGCTCAAATCTCAGGTTTGAGCTGAATATGATGCCTATATGGGGCGCTACTATCTCTGTCTCTTATACACATCTCC
>SDWK01000711.1 GCA_004195335.1 Shewanella sp. | reverse complement strand
CTCTTTATGCTGCGTTAGATACTTTCGATATAGAATAACTAGTAGCTTCAAGCATCCGCCTTACCTACAGCGTTTTGAACTCCCGCTGAAAGATCACATAATTAGTAGGATTGGTATTATATCGAGTTGAGATACACTGTAGCCATTGATCTTATTGCCCGAGAAACCCGTGTCCCGTCCCATCTGCCCTAAATGTCATTATCCGCTTAAGGCTTGCCTGTGTGAGAGTATCGAACCAATGCAGGTATCGACTGAGTTGATCGTCTTGCAAGATCCAAGCGAAGTAGGGCATGCGAAGAACAGTGTGCGTCTGCTCGAGTTGGTTATCGAAGATACCCAGGTATATGTGGGAGAGGTTCCGGATGACTTTACCCAACTGCGCCAGCATCTTGAGCAAAGTGGTAAACCTGTCTATCTGGTTTACCCTTCAAAGCAGAGTCAGGATGTCGAGAGTGTCAGTTTCGATAAGGATGTAATTTTACTGTTTCTCGATGGCACCTGGCGCAAGGCCTTTAAACTATTGCAGCTAAATCCTTGGTTGCAAGACTTTCCAGCTCTGCATTTGGATATTGAGTCTGCTTCGAATTATAAAATTCGAAAAGCGAGCCGCATCGATAGCCTTTCAACACTGGAAGCTGCGGCAATGATGGTGAAAGCCATTGAGTCACTTCAAGATGTGTCGCCTCTACTTAATGCTTTAAATGCAATGGTAAATCAACGTATTAGTTCAATGCCAGCTTCTGTGAGAAAACGATATGAGTAATGGTTTTGCTGTTTTGTGATATATATCAGCAATATCTGAATAAAACAATATTCAGATCACGAAAATCACGGGTGAAATAGGTTCTAATATGCCCGAATCATCTGTTCTACAGGTG
Organism: Shewanella sp.; assembly: GCA_004195335.1. Lineage (GTDB taxonomy): Bacteria > Pseudomonadota > Gammaproteobacteria > Enterobacterales > Shewanellaceae > Shewanella. Next base: position 2,352 of record SDWK01000711.1, on the reverse strand, counting down.
GTGTGAAAGCTGTGTTGGTATACTGTCCATGCAGGGAGGCAGTGCCAGCTTTTTTTGTCATTCGCTGGTCTCGGCACAGCTTTCACTCTAATTTTTAATCCGTCAGACCTCACTGCACATTTTTATTAGCGTGTCGGAATAATCACTTGCCTAAACTGTCAGTGTTGACAAGTTATCTTCACTTAGTTTTATACCCAAGCTACTTCAAAATGCTCGTTTCAGAGCTCCCGTAGGATAGGTCGAAAAGTTCTCAGGAGTGAAGCTGGCTGCCTCTTTGGGATGTCCAAAAAAGTAACCCTGTCCAAAGCCCTTACCCATTTTCTTTAATATCTCTTTTTGCTGTTTGGTCTCGATACCTTCGACGACAAAACTGATATCAAGTGCCTGCGCCAGTTGGATCATGGCTTGGCAAAGCTGTTTCCCTTGAGGTTCGCTCAATCGACGGGCGAAACCCGCATCGATTTTTAAACTGTCGATAGGCAGACTCCCAAGCTTACTGAGTGATGACAGGCCGGCACCAAAATCATCGATCGCGATGCTTATGCCTTTGTTCTTTAGTAAGGTTAAGGTCTTTTTGACTCGTTCCGGTTGTCTGAGCAGTGCCAACTCGGTGATCTCGAGAACCAAGGCACTAGCCGGTAACTGGCTGTAAGTCAGTGCCTCGGTGACTTGTTGGACAAAGTCCGGGTGTTCTAACTGCATAGGCGAGACATTAACGCATGCTTTAAGCTCTGGAGTATGTTCCGTCCGCCACTTTGCGATCTGCAGACAGGCTTGTTTTAGTACCCATTGTCCGATGGTGACAAGTAATCCAGCTTCTTCCAGTAGTGGCACAAAATCGGTGGCGTCGAGTGTTTTCCCATCGGGCTTCTGCCAGCGAAGCAGGGCTTCTGCACCAATAACCGAGTGACACTCTAGATCCACGATAACCTGATAGGCAAGACTGAATTGCTTAAGGTTATGGGCATGGCGAAGCTCACTGAGTATGGTCAGCTTCTGTTCGGCCTCTTCATGCATGGAATGATTGTAAAAGAGTACGTGTTCCGGGCTCTTTTTTGCACTATACATGGCGGTATCGGCAAGGCTAAGTAGCTTATTTGCTTCTGAGCTGTGTTCTGGAAATAGGGCTATGCCGATACTGGTTCCAAGGTAGAGTTTCTGGTCATCTATTTCAAATGGCGCCTCAAACAGAGACATTATCTGCTGAGAAATATCCTCCACCTCTTGACGACCACTGCAGTCTCTGAGGACCAGAGTAAACTCATCTCCTCCTAATCTGGCAATATCGGCTTTTTCAATACAGCTTGCTTCTAATCTCGCGGAGACAAGTTGCAGCACCTTGTCGCCGGTGGCATGACCAAAACAATCATTAATATTTTTGAAGCCATTGAGATCCAAAAACATTAAGGCTCCCATTTTTCCGGGAGTCACTTTGATCTCTTGCAGTGCCTGTTTTAATAATAATTTTAGGTGATGCCTGTTGGGCAATCCTGTGAGCGTGTCATACATCGCTTGCTCAGTGAGCTTTGCCTCTAGCTTCTTTTTTGTGCTGATATCGCTGAAAATAGTGACGTAGTAGACTCTCTCCTCAGCGAGTATTTTTCGGCAACTTTTCCAGGCTGGAAATTGAGAACCATCGGATCTCTGTTTCCAAACTTCGCCTTGCCAATTTCCCCGCTCTTCGAGTGCGTTGTTGTGTTCCTGTTCTTCTGCTGCCGTGTGTCGTCTAAGGTCAATCATCTCGGCATTTTTTTGCAGTAGTTGGTCGGCGCTGTAACCGCTGATACGGCACATCGCCTTATTTACGGCGATAATTCTATGTTCTGCATCTGTGATGTATACCGCTTCGGCGCTATCTTCTAAGGTGATAGACAACAACTCTTTAGGTAACGTATCGAAGCCATTATTGGCACTTTCTCTGCTTCTGCTGCGGCGATTTGACGGCTTGAACAGTGCGAGAATAACTGGGTTGCCTTCGAGGTCAAATGGAAACAAGGACACTCTGGTGGGGAGTTCTGTTCCTTGCTGACTCAAATGCAGCCAGTTGAACTCAATGACATCGCCCTCTAACGCGTGGCGCATCATTTGCTGGGCATATTCAATACTGTTTCTACCCGAAGATTGAATGCGGGGAGAGAAGTCGTAGGGGGTGGCGTTTACAAAATTATCCGTTTTAGTCTGGAAATAGGAGAGCGTAAGTGGGTTGGCACCGATAAAATGGTAACCTTGGATGATGGCCAGGGGGAGAACGTTTGGTTCTACCTGCCAAGCCTGAAGCTTCTGAGACAGACTCGGTCTGTCTGAACTTAGCTTAGATAATAAATAAGACCAACGGTCCATCCTGATACTCCC
>SDWK01000457.1 GCA_004195335.1 Shewanella sp. | reverse complement strand
GTTGAAAAGGGTGGCGCAAACGGGAAAACCCGTGATCATGTCTACGGGCATGTCACACTTGGCTGAAATTGAAGAGGCGATTGAGCAGCTACAAAAACACGGCTGTCAGCAGTTAGCGCTATTGAAATGTACCAGTTGTTACCCCGCCTTGGTGAGTGATGCCAACCTGAATACTATCCAAGCGATGAAGCAACACTTTGGCTTGCCGGTGGGTTTGTCTGATCACAGTCAGGGTATAGGTGTTTCAATCGTAGCTGCAGCACTCGGCGCTAATATTATCGAGCGCCACTTTGTGTTGAATGCCGAGTCTACAACTGTGGATGCAGACTTCTCTTCCACGCCGGAAGAGTTGGCCATTTTGGTTAAAGAAACGAGAGAAATCAGCACGGCTATTGGGGGGGTACATTATGGCCCTACAAGCTCAGAACAGGACTCGCTTAAATACCGACGATCTATTTACCTGTGTAAAGAGATGAAGGCTGGAGATGAAATAGCTAGAGATGATATCAAAGTGATCCGTCCCGGTTTTGGTCTTCATCCAAAATATTTTGAGTCAGTAATAGGTCGCAAATTAGCGACTCACAAGGCGGCTAATACTCCCTTGAGCGAGGCTGATCTGGCTTGAATTTCGATTTTGTTTTTAGGTTAGATGCCAATAGTAGAACGGGTGCCGGTCATCTGATGCGTTGTTTGGCGGTGATCGAGCGCCTCTATAAAAAGGGTTGGCGGCTCGCCATTGTGGGTGAAATTGAAGCACGCTTCTTAAATATCCTTCAGCCTTTTAATATACCACTTTTCCCACGAAGCGTTGCACCCAACACTCGTTGTATCATAGTTGATCACTATGATGACCTGGCCTGCCTATTGGCTGGTTGGGGTGATCAGGTTTCTGTCATCTTATTTGAAGATCTCAACAAAAGGAGCAGCCTACAGCCACGGCTCGTTATCAATGCCCTGGGCGAGCTTGCCGATCTTAAACAACGCTACCCACAAGCGGAGGTCATAGCAGGGGTAGAATATCTGTTGTTTAGACAGCAAGTTGAGGAGGTGCGGCTACGCCAAAGAGGGCCGGGGGACGGCTCTATTGTGGTTTCCCTTGGTGGCAGTGGGCAGCCCGTGATCTTGGATAAAATACTCCGGCTATTAACAGCAGTCGTGCCGACCACGGTTAATATTCACCTGTATGGATCGATGCCTAATGAGGCAGATAGGCAGAGAAAACATGCAACCAATATCCGTTATCACCAGGGCTTCAGCAGTGATTTTATAGCGAGCGCGGCTCAAGCATCCATAGTCATTAGTGCAGCGGGGCAGTCCCTGTTGGAGATGGTTTATTGTGGCATACCGGTAATTGGCATTGTTATTGCCGAAAACCAAAAGCGTTGTGCTCAGGTTTTGATGGAGTACGGCGTGCCCGTGATCCAGCACCTGGCTGAGCTAGACAGCGAATTGCCACAACAACTAAGCAGCCTAGAGCATGGTTCTAATGTGGTAGCGAATGTACCCGTCGCCAAGCATGCCGATCAACTGATAGAAAAAATGGTGAACTGTTTAGCATGAACATACTGATTACCAGTATTGGTAATAAAATCAACCTGATTAAGTACTTCCGCCGGGCTCTGTTCAATGAAGGCGGCGGAACGATTTACGGAATAGATAGCAATAGCCTGAATAACGGTCGTCATTTTGTTGATCAATTTTTATTGGCGCCAAAAGTGTCTGAGGAACGTTATCAGCAGTGGTTGCTAGATACCATCACACAGTACAGTATTGATCTCGTTATACCCTCGCGTGACGGTGACTTAGAGGTGTTAGCGGATCTTCGAGAAAAAGCAGCCAATATTTTTTGTCGCATAGCCGTTGCCGACCCAGCCGTATTAGTCACATGCTTAGACAAAGAGCGCTTTAATGATTGGTGTTTGCAGCAGGGCATTGCAACTGTCCTCTGCCTTGATCGTGACAATGTGACAGCAGCAGACCTACCGGTATTTATTAAACCTAAAAAGGGTTCTGCGAGTGAAGGTTGTTTAAAAATAGACAGCGTTGAGCAATGGCAGAAGATTAAGCTGGAGCTTTCCGATCAATTTTTGGTGCAGGAGTATATCGATGCACCTGAATACACCGTTGATCTGTTTGTTGATAGTACAGGCAATGTAAAAACTGTCGTACCAAGGCGCAGGCTCTTGGTTGATAACGGTGAATCTATTCATGGAAAGGTAGAGCTTGATGAAATTATTATCAAGGCGTCAACGGAACTGGCTAAAAAGCTTAAATTAAATGCTCATAATACTCTTCAGTGTTTCAAGAGAGGTGGTAGCGTGCTTTTTTCAGAGGTCAATGCGCGCTTCGGTGGTGGCTTTACCTTAAGTGTTGAAGCTGGGGCTGACACACCAAGGTTTCTTGTTCAAGAATCTTTAGGTAAATCAATAACCGTAGATCAAGAAAAAATGATCGATAAGCTAGAAATGCTGCGTATTCAAAAAGATGTGTTTATCGGTAATCAATCTAAAAAAATATACTGCTTTGATTTAGATGGCACTATCTGTACAGAATCATGCCGCTATGAAGATGCTTTACCCATTAAGGCGATTGTAGAAAAGGTTAATAAGCTCTACGCAGACGGCCATGAAATAGTCATAGCTACTGCTCGAGGTGCAGCAAGTGGTGTGTCTTGGGAAAAATTGGTAATTAAACAATTATCAGAGTGGGGTGTTAACTATCATCGGTTAGTGATGGGTAAGCCTTTTGCCTATTATTATGTGGATAACAAGGCTGTGGATGTTTTGGAATTTATAAAATAATCGGTTTTTTTATAAAAAAAGATGGGTAAATATCATGCTTTGCAAGGATAAGGATTTGGTAAGATTTAAGATAAAGTATGGAGATGGTTTTTCACTAAAGATAAGCTGTTCTGATGAAATGTACCGCCATCAATGTTTTCATTCTGAAGATGAAGATACAGCAAAGATTGGATACTTAAAAACTGGTGAACTGTTGTTGAGTTCCTTAGAAACTGTGCTTGAGGCATCTGGATTTGATCTTATGAAGGCCGAATCTATATTGGAGTTTGCTTCAGGATATGGAAGGATTACAAGATTTCTTTGTCAGGTCGTTGACACAGATAGAGTTACAGTCTCTGATATATCGAAAGAAGCTGTTCAATTTAGTATTAAAGAGTTTGATGTTGAAGGGTTCTGTTCAACCTATAAGGCAAAGGAATTAGTCCATAAT
>SDWK01000454.1 GCA_004195335.1 Shewanella sp. | reverse complement strand
CTCCAAGGGTTCTTCCTTGAGAACTAGTAACTTATCCTTGAATTTCTCATAGAATTTATCTGCCAAAAGATTAAACGAAAGAGCTTTTTCGTAATGATGGCGCACCCTTATCAGTAAATTGTTTTTCTGTAATGCGGTTCTTATATAGCCAAGGTCAACAGACCGACCAAATGCTGGGTCAATGGGCCTAATGTGATATTTGGATTCATCTACGATGATTTCATACTCGAAAGAATCTAAGAGGATTTCGCAGTCTATATACTCTTTGATTTTGCAGGCAGAAATGATTTTTTTTAACTGGGGTATGCACTTAACTCCACCGGACACACCATGTTGTGTATGCGGTAAGCTGGATATAAATTCTTAAACCATCAGCTATCTAACCCTTCACCCTTCGTAAGTCACCACACTATATGTGGTTTTTGGTGATTGTCGATGTTTTTTATGCGGATTTGACCCATTTTTGGACCACCCCGGTTGACAGCGCACCCTACCAGATCTAGTGTTTCAGCATGTTGCCGGAATTTCCACATGACCGTATGGAATTTGAAAAGCAGTTCAGCACTCAGGAGCAGTGTCTGAGCTACATTTTCAAGCTTCGCTGGCCCAGCGGGTTTATCTGCCCGAAGTGTGGCCATCAAAAAGCATGGGCTGCCAATCGGGGGCGCTACATCTGCGCAAAGTGTCGCTATCACGCCTCCGTCACTGCTGGAACCTTATTTAATCGGACCCGCAAGCCATTGACTCTGTGGTTTCGTGCGATTTGGTATCTCACCATACACAAACATGGAGGAAACGCTCTGGGCTTGCAGCGGGAATTGGGCCTAGGCAGCTATCACACCGCTTGGGAGTGGATGCATAAGCTTCGCCGGGCGATGGTGTCGCCCAGTAGAACCAAACTCTCCGGCACCGTAGAGGTTGATGAAACCTACTTTGGCGGCGCTAAAAGCGGCAAGCGTGGGCGCGGGGCAGAGGGTAAAGCCCTCGTTATGGTTGCTGTCGAAGATAAAGACGAAGATGGCTTTGGGCGAATCCGCCTGCAAAGGGTGCCCAATGCCTCCGTGGCCAGCCTTTGTGGCTTTATTGAGGAGAACATCGCCTCTGGCAGCATTATACGTACCGATGGCTGGAAAGGTTACGCCCAGGTCAAAAACAATGGGTATGGGCATATTATTGCCAAGGAGGGAGATGGAGAGGTCGGTGATGATGCCCTGCCCCTCTGTCATCGCGTTATTTCGCTGTTTAAGCGCCAGTTTCTGAGTTCCTACCAGGGCGCAATCCATCACGAGCAACTGGACCGCTATCTTGAAGAATTCACCTTCCGTTTCAATCGTCGTAATTCGAAGTATAGAGCGCTACTCTTCTTGCGCCTGCTCCAAAACGCCGTCACAATCCCTCCGTTTCCAGCAAGCAAGATCGAGCTAGGGTTGCGTGATTGTTTGCGAAAAGGGAAAGAACATATTTGCAGGGACATGCAGTCAGGCGCTTCCCACAGTTTGCGAGGCTTGACCGCTATTGAAAGTAAGTAACAATTATCCTTGCAAGGGCCTGAACCGCATCATCAAAGCCGATTTTTTCGTCATCAGCAGCATAAGACATGCTTGCAACAAATTGCTCATATTCTTTCGAGTACAATGCATCTTCTTTTAATATTTTCAATGCACCTGCCAATCTGTCACCGACAGCCATATTCGCGACAACATCGCCTCCTCTGCGGTTTTTGTCTTGCTCCAGTGATTCACTAGCTGAGAGTATGAAATCATCGGGATCTTCTGAAATCATACCTTCTAATGCAGCAAGATCATGGAGATGCCGAATGATTGTGGGGTCATCTTTATCATCGTCTCTATCACGAACAAGGACGCGCCAAGTTAATGCACTTAGCTTGTCTCCAGCGGTTTCAAGTGCTGATACGCAAATAATCTCAAGTTCCGGATCAGCTTTTGCCATTTCAGAGGCCATTGAGCAAATGCTCAGACGTTCGGCAGGTCGTTTAAGCCCCATAAAGGTCATTTCTAGCTGGAGGTGCGGCCTCAGGAATGGGGCATCGAACGTTTTGTTGTATTGAATGGGGATTTTGAAAAAGCGATGGCTGTCGCCGCGCAGAATTTTATCTTCGTCAATGGCAAAGCGCTCATCACTTTGTATCGCGGCAACGACTTCCTTGCGAAATGCGCGTCTCTGCCCTGCGTTCAACGAGAGTCCTTCGGGGATTGCGAGGATGAAATCCAGGTCTTCAGAGAATCGCTTTATAAGGCCATGTCCTTTGGAAAGGCTGGTGCCGCCGGAAAACACCATTTTTACATCTTTAGTTTTTTGTAGCTCGGCAATAAGGGCGAGAAGTTGAACTGCGTACCAATCCTTCTCTATAAAAGAAGGATCAACCCCTATCTCTAGGGCAATGTCATCAAAAACGCCTCTACCAAGCGACTTTTTCAAAAAAAACGCTCCTTCCGTTGTAGCTAATTTTTCGTACAACCCGGCCCTTCACGCCGATCACACGCCCAGTAGGAACCTGAGTGGACTCACCAGAGTTATAGGCTTTCTCAGCAGACGATGGGGCAATTTTAACGCCAAGCTTACCAAGAAGTTCCTTTGCCAACTCCGGTAAAGATTTTTCTGGCACGATTGCACCCGTAACACTTGATTTCTTAGTCCGCGCGTATGTGCCATAGCCTAGGCTTACAAGGGCGCCTTTTTTGACAAGCCCTTTCAGGATGCGGCCGACCTGATCATATCCGCCAATATCCTTGAAGTCATCACGCACAAAAACAGGGGCCTTGCTGCGCTTTACGCGATAAGTTATTTTGCTTTCCAGCGTATTCTTAACCGGCATCGCCTCTCTCCTTGCGAAAATACGACATTACTTACTTACAAAGATACGACATAAGTAATTATTTGGCAAGCAAATTATATATTGATATTAACTAGTTTATGCGGATTGCCAAAAAAACGAAGTGCATGCATGCACTATTATGAGTGCGGATAATTTTCGCAACAGCCACAAAAGAGAAGACCGCTCTCCAGAAAATTGGATAGCGGCCTTAAACGTGTTTACGTAGCCCCTTGTCCTTACGGGTGGTGCCGTTTTTTTATACAGCACGACATGTTGTGCTAAGTGGAGTTAAGTGCATACCCCAGTTCCGTAATATCACCAAAATTGCTTTTGGTGAATCCGTCGACATGGAATTCCGTATCAGGCCCATGCTCACATATAGATACCTTCTCAACAC
>SDWK01000893.1 GCA_004195335.1 Shewanella sp. | reverse complement strand
AAACTTATATGAAACATCAATTTTATTGTCACCTCTGAAATTTTTGAAAACTTTCCTTTATTCGCCTTGAATATATTCAATTAATTTCATTGCCATAATAGGATTGCAATCAGTCCTATATTTCAAATCATCTATTAACTCCCATAAATTGTTTCTTGCAGATGAAAACTGTTGTTTTAAATCAAAAATAACAAATGGTATTTCTGACCTACTTCCTGCTTTATTTAACACAATTGACATTATTTGAGGAATTGGCAAATTGATAGTAAAGCATTGCGCTAAATTAAAATTTTTCCAGTCATTGTCTTGAGGTTTCCAAAACAATTCATTTATAGCGTTTGTCTTTCTACTGTCAAATGTTGATTCAAACTTTGATGATAATATTGGATGTGAAAGATATGACTGTGTTCCATGTCTTGGAATCTCTTGTAAAAACTTACTTACTTCTTTTTCTGACGAATAAAATTCATTTGCAAAATATTCTTCTTCATTTTTACTTATTTGTTCGAGTGTTCCTTTGCCAAAAAGGTAACCAATTTCATAGCCGCCCTCTTCGGCCTTTCTATCATCTTCTTTCCGTTTTCTAGTGTCTCTTTCGATATATTCTTTGGCAAATTCTTTGTCGCTAAAAGTAAAAACATGGGCAATTGTGCAATTGCTAGAAAAGTAGCCAACGTCTGACAATATGCAACCTATAGATTCTAGTTTTGGCTGGCTCTCACCTTTCATAAATATAAATGGTTTGCTTGCGCCATTTCTTATGTTGTAAACCTTCAAGGAAGGAACTAAAGACTTGATAGAGTCGTGTAGTATTAATGATCTTAGGGCCGTTTCGGCGGCCTCAAATTCAGCAAAGGATTCAATTGGCCCTGTTATAACTTTATCAAGACAGTTTATAGTATGTTGATCTATATAGCATATATCTACACTTGGCCTTACCTCATTACCTAAAGAAAAAGAGTGTACTATCCCACTGTTTTTAAATCCTGAGTATTGATATATCTCCATAGCGATGCCCCACCTCTTGAAGAATTGGTAGTTATGGTCAGATAAACTAGGGAAAAACTAGGGACACTTCCCAGTATTCTGTCATTACCATGAACTCTTCACCGTGAATGCGGGAAGTGACCCTAGTTTGCCCTGGTTAAAGGCCTGCAGGGTTTCACCCTCCGGGAGGGTAAGTCCTTAAAGGGATTCACCCTGCAGGCAACTGGTTAATTGATAGTCCATAACATTAAAAGGTGCCTGTCCCCCTAGTCCTTTTTCAGCGGCTTTGGTCCTTTTGATATTTTATGCGAATTTAGATTCATCGCTAACTTCAAGGGCAAGCTCTTCATGAATCTTTTAAGGCTGCTGTCGCGTAGACTATGTAAGAATTTGTTTGTTTGGGCAATGCTATCTTTGGCACCCAGTATTTCAAAGTGCGCCAGGGCCTTACGGAATAACTGCTCGGCCTTGTCCCGATCGCCACGAATCTGAGAAAGAATGCCCAGGCTAAGATAGGAATTTGCCATTCCCTTAAGGTTGCCTACCTCCTCATCAATCTCTAGGGCCTTGAAGTGCATGGCTTCGGCTTGGTCTAATTTACCACAAAGTTGGAGCACCGCACCCAAGTTACCGTAAGCATCAGCCATCCCTGGCGGCCGACCCAGCTTCTCGTAAGTCGTCAAGGACTTTCGGTGCATGATTTCGGCCTGAACTAGGTCGCCGCGGATTTTGAAGATACTCCCCATATTATTGTAGGTACATGCCATCCCTTCCAGTCGGCCTAACTTCTCGTCCAGCTCGAGGGCTTTGCGGTTCATTTCCTCAGATTGATCAAGGTCGCCTTGGATCTGGAGAACACTACCTAGGTTGCCGTAAGCATCAGCCACCCTTTCTTGGTTCCCAAGCTTTTCGTTTAGAACCAGAGCTTTTTGGTACATGTCTTTAGCCTGAATCCAGTCACCTTGGAGTTGCAATACAACGCCAAGATTGTTGTATTGCACCGCCATCATTTCTTGGTGGTCAAGTTTCTCAAGAGTTCCCAAGGCTTTTTGGTACATGTCTTTTGCCTGCGCGATCTCACCGCGGGCTTTGAAGACAGTACCTAATAGCCCGTAAGAGGAAGCGGCACCAACGGGGTGGCCTAACTTCTCTTCAATTGCGATCATCTTGCGAAAGATCGCCTCAGCTTTTTTCCAGTCTCCTTTGATTGTGGCAAGGTTGCCTAGGCCAGCTAAGAAGAGGGGCGCGTTGCTCTCATCAACGCCAGCAAACCCCCTGGAAAATAAGCTTTCCGCCTCTGACATGTTCCCGATTCGGAGATAGAATTCGGCAGCAAGATGAATCACCTTGAGGCGGGTGCTTAACTGCACCGCCTTGGCGAACATAACTTTTGATTTCTCGATCTTTCCTTCGAGCGCCATTTCAGAAGCTGTCATGGCTAGTTCAAGGGCCAGTTCTTCGGCATGGAGTGCTTTTTGTGAACTATTATTTGCTCTGATTATTTCAGCTTTGAGCTGTTGATTGATCTGGACCATTTCTTTACGGGCTGCCTGCAATGCGTGCCGCGCTTCCAGGGGGAGGGGAGTTTGAAAATCGCCTGGTTCGAGAGGTTGTATCTCTCCCTTGGCAAAAGCACGTAGGTGCATATTGAGTAAACTCGCATAATGCTCAGGATCGTTAAATTCCCAATAACGAGTCGAACCGGTTTCTTCTAGGCTTAACTTGAAATCAAGGATTTTTTGTAGTTGTGTTCCAGGGTCGGCCAAAGAGTCAGTATCGACACCTTTAAAAAAAATAAAGATCACAGGACAACAGTCTTTTTTGTAGCGCTGGAGGGCTCTGTGGAATTCTTCTTCGGTGTATGAACTATATTCCGAGTCTGAGGCGTCCCGGCCCCAGCGGCGGGATAGGGTTAGTACAAATATGTCGCAACTATCAATCAATCGGTTGAAGACAGATTGGGTGCGGGGACCTGTAGAAGCCAGAGTATCCTCCCAGCCCAGTGGGATGAATTCCACATTGGCCCCATCACCAAAATCGAGGTTCAGTTGGACAATCTGGTCGCGAAAAGCTTTTCTTTCTACATCCAAATCGCTGGGGGAGGCAATGAAAACTCGAATTTGTCTTTTACTGGTCATGTATGAACCTTATTTTTAGACACAAAAAAGCCGCAAGTCTCACCAATTGGTGGACGCTGCGGCTTTTGCTTACAACCCCTCGCCCCTCAACTTACGAGGAGCTTTATACCACTTATGTT
>SDWK01000881.1 GCA_004195335.1 Shewanella sp. | reverse complement strand
GTACTGACAAAAAGGGGGATCGGAAACGACAATCACCTTATGCCCTTTATTGTGAAGTTTTAGCAGTATTGTGAGTTGGTCTGTTAGATCTTCATTGAAGTAATCGACAAACTCTTGTGTTGATATTTCAGATTTCCCTTCCGGGTAGGTCGTGTTCAGCCAGTTTGCAAATCGAGCAAAGCTGTGATGAGTCTGTATTCCGAGGTTAGTAATAATGGTCGAGCTAGTAGGTGTTTTACTTTGCTCGTGGCCAGTTAAATTACCGTATATCACCGACCATAATTTTCTCGAAGCTGCACTTTCCAGCGGTACAAAATATTCGGTATCGCATAGTGCAAACTTCTTTTGAGAGAAGCCTGAACCGTTCATTACCATGCCACCACAGTGTTGGATATCCATATCTATAAGCGACTTAGAAAGCTTAGCCATATGGCTATCACCAAACAGGGTGAGTTCTGACTGGGGTTGCTCGATTGGGTTTTCTTGTAGCTTTCTTGTGGCTTCGAGCATCTCCTCATCGCAGACGACTTCATCATTATCCGATGTTGTAACCTCACTGGACTCAATTTTTTGCGGTGCTTCTTGTGCTGGAGTCGGCTCAGGCTGCGCACCCAGAACAGAGCCGAAATGGCGCATTACATAGTTAACGGCTGTGGGGGTAACAGATCTTAGGTTACTCTCAAACCTGAAATCTCCGGAGCAGGGGACGGTAATGATTTCGTAAGAGGGGAAGTAATGGAAATCAGTTCTGTTATCACACAAGAAGCCAGCGACGGTTCTAAGAATAGATTTTGAGTGTTGATTGGCTACCATAATATGCTTATTGGTAGCCGTTGCCGTTAGTGGCACCGGAGAAACTGTCAGAATTATTTTTATGTCCGGATTAATGGCCTTTAGACGGATCGAAATTTTTTCAAGGTCGGTACGGATCTCTTCATAGCCAAAGTTATAGAAACGGTAGCGGGAGTCGTCGAAGACACCCGCTATGATGCCGGGGCAGCTTGGGTAAAAAACATCACTGCAATCTTTCCACGCTTCGGTTAAGCCGAGTGTGAAAATGAGCACATCGGTTTTAGCTATTGTCTCTACCATCTCTGTTGCGGCTTCTATTCTGGCATTGATCAGAGATGCTTCAGACTCAAAACCCGATGGCTTAAAGTTGGGTCTTAGCAAGTCATAATATCTTGTCCCGTCCGAGTAGATTGCACAGCTTTTATTAAAGCCGGAGTCTTTTTCAACAACATCGAACCATTGTAGAAGGCATCTTGGTGTGTATAGATTACCGAAAGCGAAGCTGGATACCTGTCCAGTTTCAATTTTGCTTTGGTTAAATGTGTACCCTCCGGCATTAAGCCATTTACCGACATGTTGTGCGAAACAAGACCCAATAGATGAAATTCTGGGGTTTTTAATACCTAAATCGATTTGATGTAATTGAGTGAATGTCTCTTGGCCAAGTTTAATGTTTGCAACGCCAGTGCGCCAAAAGAAGGTTTCTCCTTTATCGCTGTATGGTGTAGAACCAGGGTTCTTCATAATACAATCTCTCCGTATCTTTCAAATAGATGTCTGGGGGATGAAGTGCTGACCTTAGGCTGGCATTCCACCGACGTTTAACTGACAGTTTATTTACATTTAAGATGATAAAGCAATATGCGTGCCTGAGAGAAAAATATGATAACTCAGTTAAAGTTACCCTTAATCAAGCCGATGAACATGCTAATACTATTATTGCGGAAATAACCGTAGGGGCTGGGGCTATAACCACCTCATCTTTGGCGTGATATTTGCTTCATTTTTTTTAAGTTTGTTTGAGAGAGTAATTTTTCGATATCGCGATCTCATGGCATTTTTATTGTTAAGTTTAGGATACAGCTATGCGTATAGTGCTACTTCTATCATCGGTTTTATTGCTTAACGCTTGTGCTCAGAGTGGAAGCTCTGATATGGAACCGCTTGCTAGCGGCAATCAGTTGCCGCAGAGATCGGCAATTAACCATATGTCTCAACAGATAGTGAATGAGTTAGTAAGACAAAATGATGACCTTAAATCCAATCAGCCACTGTTAGTAGCAACGCCGGTTTTCTTAGATGATCTGAAAAGGACCAATGCTATAGGTTTGCAACTTCAGCAAGGCTTTATCTCTGCGCTGCATGATCATCAATTTAGCCTGGTCGATATCAATGTAGGTGATAATATCAGGGTGACGCCTGAGGGGGATTTTTTGTTAACCCGAGATTGGAAGCTACTGCCCTCGGGGATCGCCGTCGAACACGTTCTGGTGTCAACCATGAGCCTTAATACTTTGGGAGTTGTGGTTAACTCCAGAATTGTTAACGTTACCAATAATCGTGTTATCTCGGCATCTCAGGGAAGTTTTTCCGTCAGCGATCTTCCCGGTTATCTGAAATACTCTGAAAAAGTGGTCTCTGAAGAGGGGCTGTTATATAGGGATAGCAGTGTTGGTAAACAAGAGATTCAAGTGAAAGGTGATACAAAATGAAAATTTGGTTGATGTTGATTGTGCTGCTCATTACAGGTTGTTCAACTAAAGATAGGTATATTGAGTGGGAGACGCAGGCACCGGAGAGTTTTCCTAAGCTGACTGCAATAGGTTATGCCCCCCTGGATACTCAACCTGCAGAGGCTCAATCACAAAAAGTATTAATGGCGATGCAAGCGTCAAAGATTGCCGCGTACAGGGAGTTGGCCGAGCAGGTATATGGTCAACAGCTATCAGCCTCGAGTAGAGTCGATGATTGGATGTTAACCGATGACAGTATTCAGGCATCGGTTACCGGAGTGATACGAGGTGCAAAGGTGGTAAAGAGTTATCCTGCCGGTGATCACTATGTGACTGAACTTGAGTTAGATTTCGCTCAGGTATGGGCGCTTTATCAACAACAAAACAGGCCTCAAAAGATAAAAGAGATCACCTATTTTTAAATTAGCTACGAGCTTCCTACCTCCGTCATCCCCGCAATGATTTTTAGCGAGTAGCTGACCTCCATCCCTGGAGGTCAGATGTTGTGAATGCCCTTTTATGCACGACTATATGGTCTATTTTGTTCCATACAAAATAAGACATTTCCTCCCTCCATGGAGGTCAGATTCAGGAGGTAGAGTAACGAATGGAGCAGTTACCGAGGATGCCAGAGCCGAGGAGCAATTAATGACCTTGCCTCAGAAGCGCTAAATTCTCGCTGAGCGATCACATCTTTATACCGATTGGTATTACTACGAGC
>SDWK01000634.1 GCA_004195335.1 Shewanella sp. | reverse complement strand
GCTTTAGTGACTGTATGAAATCTATTACGTCCTGAGTGCGTTGTGACTTAGCACCGCTATATGCAGATGTCACCCCGTAAGCCGGACCAAGAATATCGGCGTCCACACTCAAGAAACACGTGCCACCTTTAAGCATTTCATAATGCTCATCTGTCAGGTCTTCGCATTTCTGCACCCAAATCAAACTGTCAGGTCGATCACCCAATAGTTGTGAAAGCCGCGTTCCAGTCTGGGATCTTCTACCAATTAAGCTAGAAGTATCTTGCACCGCCTCTAAATCTTTGCGTTGAGAAACTCTAATGACCGATATTTGTTTATCGCTCTTGGCTTCAAGAATGCCCGCAATCAAAGCAGGAGTAAGACTGAAGTCTGGATTGGCAAATAGAATACTGGCTCGTGTGCGGACTAATCGTGCTACCTGTTCACGCAAAGTTGAGGATAAGCGCTCAGGTTCAAGCGGAAAGACGTTCAGGTCTCCAACATCTATCAAATGTTCAGCATTAAAACCCAAACTATTCTGGAACCAAGGGTCAGAGCTACAATAACGGAACTGTCTGGCTAAGAAACGAGCACCAGGTTCACCTTCACTAAAGTGGTCGCAAAAAATTCCACAGCATGCGACGCTCTCTGGGCCCAGATCTTCAAGCCCACCAACCTTCGCACCAAAGAATGTTGCTACAGGCCTTAAAACTGTATCAGTATCCCAAACATTAATTGAATCAATCATGGCTCTACCCTATCCCATAAAACCGGTGCAATAACACGGCTCAAGGCTTCAGCAGCAAAGTACTCAGATAGCCCCCTCTTATCGAATACTGGTGCCACATTTGTAAGGGCGCATCCTGCGAAGCGGGTATGTACAGAAACCTGATCCAAAATATCTAGAATTTGCTCAGGGTCTAATCCTCCGATATTAATCGTAGGCGTACCTGCCGCATGACCTGTGTCCACAGCCGATACATCTATGTGCCAAAATACACGTTTTTGTTCTTTTAAAAACGCCAGCAAAAGCTCACTTGTTCCAATTGTACCCATTTCATGGATTTGATCTGCACTGACACAAGTATGGTTATGGTTTTTGGTCTGCCTCCATGCTTTGGCAGGAATAAGGCCGTTCACTCCGATAAAGAATGTGGCCGTACCGGCTAGACTATCACTTGCTGAAATCGATGGCGTGATATGCACAATCGCACAATCCTGATCAAGTTCAGATATTGCCTCTGAACACCATGAGCCAATCTCGCGTGCACCTCCAAGGATCACTGGGACAACATTTTTTTCGCTCAGTAAAGCGAAGAGTTCTACAATTGATTTTTTGTCCAAACTCGATGGCAGGTCGCCTAAGTCATTCATACGGAATTCTGGATTTAAAACTCTTTTTGTTCCAGTTTCCAAGTCCTCTATCGTTTTATTAGATGAACTGCTAAAAAGTGCGAATACTTCTTCAATTGCACGACGTATTGCGTTGGGCCCCAAAGAAGTACTCTGACGGTGTTCCAACTTAGTAACTAAAGGTGCACCAATGACTGAGACAGCACCAGATGTCAGTTCACTCGTATTTATCGGCACCAAAACTTTGGATGCCTCTATTTTTTTGTTTGAAGTATTCATTTAGCAATTTCCTGACTGGTTGTGAATTGCAGCTCCTGTATAATATTCTGTAGCCAAATTCTTAGGGGTTGAGTAAATTGAAAACAGAATTGAAGTCCCTTTCTGATAAAGGGCGACAAAATGATGGATTTTCCGGCGTAGATGCCGTTGAACGCGCTTTTACACTCTTGAATGCTTTCAACGATGGCTGTACAGCCCTTTCTTTGAAAGAGCTCTCCAACCGTAGCGGACTGACAAAACCCACAATTCTTCGTCTTGCTGTATCGTTGGAAAAGTTTAGCTACATGGTTAAAGATTCGGAGGGGCTGTACCACCTCGGCCCTATGTTGTGGAGACTGGGCTCCCTTTTCCGACAAAACCTGAATCTGGAAGTAATCATAAAACCTGTTTTGGAAGCGCTGGTGAAGACAACGGGTGAGAGTGCCTCGTTTTACGTCCCTCGCGGTAAGTTCGGTATTTGCCTTTATAGAATAAACTCCAAGCACCTTGCTCGAGACCAAGTAGAAGCTGGCGATATAATTCCTATGGGACTTGGCGCTTCGGGCCAAATACTGAAAGCATTCCTCAATGGGCGTGGCAAACTTGCTACACAAATTCGTAAAGAGCGAACTTACGTTAGCATGGGTGAAAGAGACCCTTACATTACTGGAGTAGCAGCAGTTGTAACTGGCCCAGGAGATGAAGTTGTTGGCTCTTTGAGTATATCCGGCATTACTGCCCGCTTTGATGAACGAGCGATTGAATCGTATCGCACGCTCGTCCTCGAAGCAGCCCAAACCATAGAGCGCAGTTTGGGAAGGCCGAATGAGTAATGGCCTTACTTTACCCATTCACCTTTCCTCGACTACCTAGAACACGCACTCCGATCAGAGCCACAATTGAAACCGCAATTAAACATGTTGAAATAGCGGCAATGGTTGGGTCGATCTGGTCACGAAGTGCATTGAACATACGTCTCGTAACCGTCGCATTTTCACCACCAGAAATTAGCATCGCAATTACCACCTCATCCAAGGAGGTAATGAATGCTAAGAAGGCTCCAGCTTGAACCGAAAACTTCACCTGAGGAAAAGTGATCGTCAATATTGCCATAAACCTTGATGCGCCAAGGCTCCTTGCTGCACGTTCCTGATCAAAGTCATAGTTCTTAAGACCAGACATGACGGTGATAATGACAAAAGGAAGAGCCAGTGCCACATGAGCGATCACAATCCCTGTTATGGTATAATTCAACCCTAATTTTGCATAAAGATGGAACACACCCACTGCCACCAAAATCACCGGGACAATCAGTGGGAATATCATTACAAGCTGAAACGTATTGCGAATGCGTGCCGTTGAACAATGTAGCCCGTAAGCAGCGACAGCCCCCAATGGTGTTGCAATAATTGTCGTCCAGAAAGCTGCAATTAGTGAAACCTTGGTCGCATTGATCCATTCTTCAGACCCAAAATAAGCCTCGTACCAACGTAAAGACCAATTCTGTGGTGGAAATTCAAGATAAGCAGAATCGGAGAAAGACATCGGTATTACAATAAGGGTTGGTAGCACCAGAAAAAAGAGAATCAGACAACCTACTAACACCAACCAAAGGCCATCGAATTTCTTGGCCCCGGCCATTTCTTGATAAGCCATAATA